>JAQUTA010000119.1 GCA_028709965.1 Lutispora sp. | reverse complement strand
AAATAGAATTATATTGTGACTTTTGTTTAAATAAATTGAAAGATAAACTGGGCTATATATTACTACCATAGATGATACTATACAAGTGATCCATCGTTCTGCATGAATACCTCCTGCAAAAGTTCTCAGTGCACTGAAGCATGCATATGATATGATAGTATATTTAAATATTCCCAACATATAAGCGATAATAAATATTATGGGAACCTTATATGCATTTATCAAAAAAACCTTTATTCCATACCTAATGGTTTCAATTTTTATGCTATCCTTTTCTTCTATATGAGCTACAATAAAGTTTTCTATTTTCTTACTTACAGCGTCAATTTTCATCTTATCACCCAATTTAAATATAACAGAGGAAGATAAAAAGTCCATAGGTATATGATGAGATGCGGTATATTAAGGATAAGATGCATGTTTATATTTACAGCGTTAACTCCTGAGTATAATATTGCTTTTCAATTATTGTGTTGTTTAGCATGTTTGGATATCTAGTCAAAATTCTTTTTACTGTTTTGAGTCCTATTCCATTGCCTTTTTTATCCCTACTACTATCATAAGAATTCTTAATAATGACCATGTAGCATTGGTCTTCTTCAAAAATACAAATTTCTATATATTTATCCTCTGACAGTTCTGCTGCTTCTATTGAGTTATCGAGAAATACTCCCAATACTTCGCATAGGTCAGATATATTAACTTTAATATCTTTTAAATCTGTGGTTATTTCAAGGTTGAGATTCAATGATAATGCTTCTATCTTGCCCAGTTTTGAGGATAAAAGGCTCTTAATTCCCGGATGTGTTATTTTATATATAGGGGCTATGCTGCTTTTATTAATGCTGTTTTGTCTTTCAATGACACTTCCGAAGTGCTCCCTTAATCCCTCCATGTCGTTAGTTTCAATAAAGGCTGCCGCAGCTTGGATAATATTATGAGTATTATGCCTTACTCTCCTATATTCATCTATGAGTTCGTCAGCCATATTTATATATATCTTAAGTTGCTTGTTCTCCTGTTCATTCACTGCAAGATTGCTATATACCTTATATACTGCCAAGGTAAGTATAAAATAAGCTGAGGTTATAAGTATATTCATAAGTATCAGTCCATTATCAATTAACTCAATATATCTGTTATAGACCAATATGTTAGCAGATGTGACTATAAAGGTCATCAGCGCAAAAATCATATAGCCTACATTTTTATTTATTCCACCAAACACTTTTTTCTTATGCAATGCTGCTTTAATCAAGGTTATTTCAGTATAAGTCAAGCATAATACCATTAAATTTATCAGTATCATGTAAGCAACATTGTTCTGAAGAACTTCAATAGGAAATTCTAGAATCTTTATCATAACTAAGGCAACAATAGATTCATTTATTAAAATAGCAGTATATATGATTACAGTATAGTAAAAAGATTTCATCATATTCTTGATTAATACAAAGTAGTTAAGCAATATAATTACAGCTACTGTTACCAACATTTTTAATGGAGAGGTTACATTGCTATTATATTCATAGCTTCTTATCAAAGCATTTAATAAAGCAAAGCATATTATATAACAGAGCGCTTTGTTCTTACTAAATTTCAAACCTGACAATTTAACAATTGATATATAGCATAAGGTAGACATTATCAAAGACATAAAAAAGTTAACTATCAAGAGCATCTATAATCCCCCTTTTATAGCTTCTTGAGATAGGACATCTTTCACCATTTGACATTATCAACTCCGTCTTATCTAACAGTTTTATTTTCTTTATATTTACAAGATAAGACTTATGACAAACCATGAAACTATCAGCATCCATGCAACACAATCTGTCCCTGATTTCTTTCAGAGTAGCTAAAAAACTTGTTTGTCCCCTTTCTGTGTGAATAACTATTCTGTTCCTTGTTACTTCTACATATATGATGTCTCTTATATCTATCCTATACTTTTTCCAACCGGACTTTACTTCCAAGATATAATTCTCCTGGTTTTTTAAGCCTCTTTGGATCTTCTTCACTTCTTCTGATTTATGGATTTCCTGCAGGCAATCTCTAATATCTTCCTGCCTTATAGGCTTTACTATATAGTCTATTACCTGAAGTCTATATTTATATGTGAGAAATGCAAATTCCTGGTGAGCTGTAATAAACACGATATACGAAGAATCATCTTTATCTCTTATGAGTCTAGCTATATCAATTCCATTTATAGTTGTATCTAATTCTATGTCTATAAAATAAACCGAAGTGTTTGTATTATTATTGATATAGTCCAGTACTTTGTCGGGTTTTGTTTCAAACATCACTATTTTGCCTAGATTTAGTTCTACTATGATAGGTTCAACCACATCTCTTATGCTTTGAGCATGGGTATCATCACATATGATAAAATTAAGCAATTGTCGCACCCCACAATCATTTACTATTAGCGAATTATTGCAGATATTAGCATATATTAGCTAATATTAGTATACCAAAGCAAAGAACACTTCTCAACTTTTAAAATTGACAAACCCAGCCATGTATAGTAGCATTTGACTGATATTATTATTGGAGGTAAAACGCCATGTCCAAGAAAAAATACTATGGAGTTAAAAGGGGAAATGCCATAGGTGTCTTTGAGTCCTGGGATGAATGCAAGGATAGCATTGAAGGTTTTAAGGGTGCCAAATATAAGTCTTTTCCTACCTTTGAAGAGGCGGATGCCTATGTCAAAGGTATTGATATCACAAAAATACATATGAAGCTTGCCGCAGAGACTAATACCGTAATATCATATGTAGATGGCAGTTATGATCATAGCTTAAAGAGATATTCCTTCGGATGTGTGATTATAACACCAGAAGAGGATATTGTTTGTGAAAGCGGCAGCAATGATGATCCTAAAGCAGTGGTGAGCAGAAATGTTGCAGGAGAGCTTATGGGCGTTATGTTTGTAATAAAATGGGCCTATGGCAAAAGCTTCGATAAAATAATAATTAGGCATGATTATGAAGGAATAGCAAAGTGGTTCAAAGGTCAATGGAAAGCCAATTCCTATTGCGCTAAAAAATATATTGAATTTATGAACAAATATAGGAATGTAATGGATATCTCTTTTGAAAAAGTAGCGGCTCATAGTGGTGATAAATATAATGAGATGGCAGATGATTTAGCAAAGAAAGCTTTAAAATAATATACCCCAGCCAAAATGCCGGGGTATATTATTTTATTTTATTTGATTTCTATTTTGTTCTTCTTATTCACTTCGGACTCCTTCTTGGGGAGTACCATTGATAAAACTCCATTTTCGAACTTGGCAGAGATCTGATCTTCCAATACATTTTCAACATAAAAGCTTCTGCAGAAGCTGCCGCTTCGTCTTTCTCTTCTGATGTAATTCTCTTTTTCTTCATTGATTTCTTCATTTCTTTCTACAGATATGGTTAGCCTGTCATTATGGAGCTCTACATTGATTTCTTCCTTTTTAACTCCGGGCAAGTCTGCTTCTACAATGTACTCCTTTTCATTCTCCTTTATATCTACTCTCATTTGAGTATCACCTGTGAAAAACGCAGGCATAAAGGAATCATTAAAGAAACTTTCAAACATGCTGTCTATATTGAAAACATCTTGGGGTCTGTTAGCCAGACCTTTATTTCTTCTGCCATAAGGAACTAAAAACATATACAACACCTCCATGATTTTATATTAATATTGTTCTTAGTTTGACTTTGACTTTCTTTGACCTTTAATTATATTATACAATATTTTCTTTTTATTTCAATAGCTTAGAAACCTCGTTAGCTCAAGTTTTTATTAAAATTTGCATAATATATCTCCTTATCACCGAATTTCTCAATATATCTTATTAATTAATACTTAATTTCACATAAAGCATTGAATGTGAATAATATGGTTATGTATATACTATTTTGGAGGATGATTTAAATGTTTGAATATGAAGGTAATCCCTTTAGAGACTTAGTGGCTGGTGTAAATACAAAGGTACTCATTAAAAATGGTGCCTTGACCTCTTATATTAATTTTGATAATGCAGCCACAACCCCACCCTTCATTTCTGTGGTCAACAGAATAGTTGACTTTTCACAGTGGTATTCCTCAATACATAGAGGCACAGGATACAAATCAAAGGCTTCCTCCGAGATATATGACAGCTCAAGAAAAGCAGTGCTGGATTTTGTGGGGGGCTCTTCTGATAAAGATTGTGTCATTTATGTAAAAAATGCTACCGAGGCTATAAACAAATTATCAAACATGTATAAGGAGATATATGGAAATGGTGTCATATTATCAACTTGTATGGAGCATCATTCCAATGATCTGCCCTGGAGAGATAAATTTCATGTATGTTATGTAAATATAGATTGCATGGGAAAGCTGGATATGGATGATCTGGAAAGAAAGCTGAAAAGATACAAGAGAAGTGTCTGCTTAGTAGCAGTCACTGGGGCATCTAATGTAACGGGTTTTAAAAATCCAATACATCATATCGCTAGGCTGGCTCATAAATATGGAGCCAAAATTCTTGTAGACGGTGCTCAATTAGTTCCCCATTGTCCCATAGACATGAAACCTCACTCTTCACCGGAGCATATTGATTATCTGGTCTTTTCAGCCCATAAGATGTATGCCCCTTTTGGAACAGGGGTGCTTATAGGACCCCAATCAACTTTTGAGAAATGTTCACCGGATTATTCAGGTGGTGGAACCGTAGATCTTGTAACACACGATTATATAAAATGGGCTAAGCTGCCGGACAAAGAAGAAGCGGGAACTCCAAATGTCATGGGAGTTGCAGCGCTGATTGAGTCAATAAATGTATTGAGCTCAATTGGTATGGAATGCATAGACAGATATGAAAAAAAGCTTGCTGAATATGCTTTTGCCAAGCTTTCTCAAATACCTGATTTAGAACTCTATGAATTAAATGAAAAGAATAATAACAAGGTATCCATTATCCCCTTTAATATAAAAGGAATCCATCATAGTCAGACAGCCCGGATTCTTTCTGATGAAGCAGGAATTGGGGTCAGAAACGGATGCTTTTGTGCCCATCCCTATGTGCAAAGGCTGTTAAACGTGAGCAAAGAGCAAATGGAGAAAAGAAAAAAAGGCAATATGAAAACCTATCCCGGCTTTGTACGACTTAGCTT
>JAQUTA010000018.1 GCA_028709965.1 Lutispora sp. | reverse complement strand
TTGTCCATTTTTTCTATAAATTGCAAGTTTAAATGCCGTACATTTAAAACATGTCAACATGCTTTTTTTAAAATCATCACTGTTATTATTGACCTAAATAAACGCTTTTATCCTATAAAATATTAATTGCGAAACTATATAACTAAAAATAAATTTTATGCAAGTTGACAAAATGGGTTGTTTGAGGAATGTGCACACATTCAAAAGGCTTTCGCTACAGCGAAAGCCTTTTGTTTATTTAACATTCTTCATCAGGAACTATTTTAGCCAAAGCGACCACGCTATCATTCTCAGCAAGCTTCATTAATGTAACTCCTTGAGTGCTTCTGCCCATTACAGATATACCATTCACGCTCATCCTGATAATAATACCTTCGGAGCTGATCAGCATTATTTCACAATCATCTTGAATAACCTTTGCTCCAACCAAATATCCTGTTTTTTCTGTAATATTTGAAGTTTTTACTCCTTTTCCTCCACGTGTTTGAACTTTATATTCAGACAATGGCGTTCTTTTGCCAAATCCTTTTTCGCTTATTACTAAAAGATTAGCATCCTCTTCTACAATATCCAAAGCAATAACATTATCATCGGGATTAAGATTCACTCCCTTGACTCCCATCGCATTGCGTCCCATGTCTCGCACATCTGTTTCGCGGAATCTAATGGATAGCCCATGCCTTGTTATAGCCATCAACTCTGTAGTTCCTCTTGTAAGCTTCACGGATATAAGTTCGTCTTCGTCTCTTAATGTGATAGCATTTAAGCCTGTAACTCTTTGAGATGCATATTGCTTCAGTTCAGTTTTTTTGATTATTCCATTCTTTGTCATGAAAATAAGGTAACCCTCATCCTCAAAGCCTTTTATAGGAATTACTGCGCTGATCTTTTCATCTCCATCTAGGTGGAGCAGATTTACTAAGGCTGTACCCTTTGCTTGCCTTCCTGCTTCAGGTATTTCGTAGGCCTTTAGCCTATACATCCTGCCTTTGTTTGTAAAGAATAGCAGATAATTATGGGTTGAAGTAATAAATAGATGCTCTACAAAGTCATCTTCTCTTGTTTGAAGGGCAGTAATGCCTCTGCCTCCTCTTCTCTGACTCTTATAGGTGTCTGCGGGAAGCCTCTTCACATAACCATAATGAGTCAAAGTAATTGCTACCTCTTCCTCATCTATCAAATCTTCTATATTGAATTCGTCTAAAGATTGGGTTATTTTGCTTCTCCTCTTATCTCCATAAGTTTTTTTAATATCTAACAACTCTTTTTTTACTATATTGAAGATCATAAGCTCGCTGGCTAATATGGATTTATAGTATTCTATATCCTTTATCAAAGATAGATACTCTTCTTCAATCTTGTTTCTTTCTAAGCCTGTAAGACTCTTTAATCTCATCTCTGCAATTGCAGAAGATTGCTCATCTGATAAGCCAAATTTAGCCATCATTCTTTCTTTGGCTTCAGGTACTGTTTTCGAACTTCTTATTATGCTTATTATCTCATCAATATTATCTAAGGCAATTTTTAAGCCTTCCAATATATGAGCTCTATCTTCTGCCTTTTTCAGATCAAATTGGGTACGCCTTATTATTACTTCCTTTTGATGTGCTATATAAAAATTCAGCATATCCTTTAAAGCATGGATCTTTGGCTGGCCATTATCCAGCGCCAGCATTATTATGCTAAACGTATTCTGCATTTGAGTATGCTTATATAAAAGATTAAGAACAATATTGGGATTTGCATCCCTCTTAAGCTCTATAACAATCCTCATGCCTTCTCTATCTGATTCATCTCTAAGGTCAGAAATTCCCTCTATCTTTTTATCCTTTACAAGATCAGCAATTTTTTCAATCAGATTTGCCTTGTTAACTTGATAAGGTAACTCATAAACAACAATTTTCTGCCTATTGCCGTTCATTGGCTCGATCTCGGCTTTAGCCCTTACTACTGCCCTGCCTCTTCCTGTAGCATAGGCCTTCTTAATCCCTTCTTTTCCCATTATTAAACCGCCGGTAGGAAAATCCGGAGCCTTAATATACTTCATCAACTCATCCAATTCAATATCTGGATTGTCTATAGTGGCAATAACTCCATCTATTACCTCATTTAAATTATGAGGTGGGATTGAAGTTGCCATACCTACTGCTATACCGTTGCTCCCATTTACTAATAGATTAGGAAAGCGCGCAGGAAGCACAGATGGTTCCTTTAGGCTTTCATCGTAGTTTGGAACAAAATTAACAGTATCCTTATTGATGTCCCTCATCATTTCCATGGAAATCTTAGCCATTCTGGCTTCGGTATAACGCATAGCAGCAGCGCTGTCTCCATCTACAGAGCCAAAGTTGCCGTGACCGTCAATGAGCATATATCTATGTGAAAAATCCTGTGCCATTCTGACCATAGTATCATACACAGCTGCATCTCCATGGGGATGGTATTTACCCAACACTTCACCCACTGTTGTTGCTGATTTTCTATGGGGCTTATCCGGTGTGAAGCCTAAATCATGCATAGCATATAATATACGCCTATGTACAGGTTTAAGCCCATCTCTTACATCCGGAAGAGCTCTTTGAACTATAACGCTCATGGCATAATCAATAAAGGATTTTTTCATTTCATCTTCTATATTAATCTGCAGAACATTTCCTCTTAAATTATCCAATGCATACACCTCCTTTAGTTATGTGACAATATAATTATAATTCTAAGGTAGATTTTTGTCCAATATTTAAAATTATATTCAACTATATCAAGACTCAATTCCTTTTCTTGCTGATATGCCTTTTTTGTAATAATGCTTTATTTCTTTCATCTCAGTTACCAAATCAGCCATATCTACAAGCTGCTGTGGAGCATATCTTCCGGTTATTATTACTTCAATATTATCTGCTCTGTTTTCCAGCACCTTTATTACCTCTTCCACTGAAAAAAGCTTATAATATAGTGCAACATTTAGTTCGTCCAAGACCACCATATCATAATCCTTATTTTTTAATATTTCACCACAAATTTTAAGTCCTTCCTTCGCTGCCAATATATCTTCTTCTGTAGGTTTATTATAAATAAAGCAATCTCGTCCAAATTGATGTATCTCAAATTTGGGTAAGTAATCTACTGCTTTTAACTCACTATAATCCATACCTTTTATAAACTGTCCAAAGAACACTTTTTTGCCTGCACATACAGCTCTCAAAGAAATTCCTAATGCAGCAGTAGTCTTGCCCTTGCCATTTCCTGTGTATATGTGGATTTGTCCTTTATCCATTATTTCATCTCTCCCTATTTTTATCAATCAATATGCTCTAATAATATTTTCAATAGTGGCTAAATCCCCAATTCCCTTTTCATCCTCCCTGCCTATGATTATAGCAATAATATCCAGCTCCTCACAGGCTTTAATCTTTTCTATAGTTCCTCCCTCTTTCCCACTATCTTTCATTATAACATAATCTGCAGAATACTCTTTAAACATGGCTTTATTATATTCTACAGAAAAAGGACCTAAAACAGCTATTATATCTTTCATCTTAACATTATATTTTCTGCATTCTTCTATGCTTTCCAAAGCAGGCAGAACTCTATATATAAATCGGTTATTGTCGCGAATTCTTTCAAAATCTCCTATGTTTTTTGATCCGGTAGTAAAAAAGTGCACCCCTCTTGTCTGTTTCAAAACTTCCAAGCATTCTTCATAACTATTTAAATATACGGTTTTTGTTTGGAGCTCCACCTTATTTCTTACATATCTTATGTATTTGATATTCCTGCTTTTTGCTGCCATTTCTGCATTTTCAGTTACTTCTACAGCATAGGGATGAGAAAGATCAACTATTAATTTAATATTATTTTTATCAATAAAGCTTATCATAGAATTGTAATCCATTCTGCCTACCATTAGCTTACTGGAATCAATAAATTCTCTTTCGCTGTCTGTTGCGCTGGTAATTATATAGTTGTCTAAATCCCCTATTCTATTAACAATTTCCTTAGCCTCTATGGTACCACCGATAATCCAAATCATTATAGCTTATACCCCCTTGGAGTAATCATTAGCTGGTCTTTGATATGAGTATTGCTATTTCCTATAATTAAGACACATAACATATCTATTTTATCATAATCAATGCTGTCTAATGTTTTTATCCATTTCTTTGTATTGGCTCTTCCCGAATTTTTCACTATTCCCACTGGCGTACCGGGACTTTTATACCTTAGCATTATATCTACTGCCTTTTCTATATGATTTCCTCTCCCCTTACTTTTAGGATTATATATAATTATTACAAAATCCCCTTGAGCTGCTTTTTCAATCCTTTTCTCTATGACTTCCCAAGGTGTTAACAAATCACTTAGGCTTATGGAGACATAATCATGCATGATAGGTGATCCTAGCTCAGAAGCCGCTGAAAAAGCTGCCGTTACTCCCGGTACTATCTCCACATCAATTTCATCTTTTAGCTCTAATATAGGTCCCGCCATACCATATAGTCCCGCATCTCCTGTGCTTATTATAGCAGTATTTTTGCCCTCTTTGACCTTCTCCACCGCTATTTTGCATCTTTCAATTTCTCCCCTCATACCGGTTGAAAAAACTTCTTTGCCATCTACAAGTTCTTCCAAGTATTCAATATAAGGTTTATAACCCACTATAATATCACATTTTTTTATTGTTTCTATAGCTTTCAAGGTCATGTTTTCTCTTCCACCGGGTCCTATTCCTACTACATATAATTTAGCCATTATTTACCTCCACAGCTATTGATAATGTTATACCATTATGTTTCGTTTTATGGGATACTATTTCTCCCCCCAAAAGATAAGCGCAGGGTTCAGACACAGAGTAAACCCCCACTGATTTTTTAACGAAATCACTTTTTTCAAATCTCTCTTCAACTTCTCTTATTTCTTCTGCTGTAAATATCTTTAACGGATAGTTAAAATAATTGGCTGCCTCTATTATTCCCGCTTCATCTTTTTTCACTTCTATTGTCCCAAAGGCTTTGATACTCTTCTCTGAAAGATTGTTTTCTTTGAGAACATCCTTTATTGCTTGGATTATTTTGTTTCCTTCCATTGCTTTTTTACAGCCTATACCAATATTAATGTTTTTAGGCCTCAAAATAACATAAGGAAGGTCTATGCTTACTTTTTCCGTAGAGGTCACTACAATAATACCTGATATATCTTGAATGTCATCTAAGCTTTTTAGTAAAACAATATTCTTATAACCAATAATAATCTGATTTTCTGAATAAAATCCAATTTTTTTATCATTTATCATCATGGCCATTATTGTTTTTGCATCCTCCATGCTTTCTATTTCATATCCATTATCCATGGCAAAATTATCTATAGCTTCTATACCCCTTCCATCAGAAGCTGTAGTAATTACAGGCATAGCTCCTATAATGGAGGCTGCCCATTTACTAAGCTTATTGGCTCCCCCAATATGGCCTGATAAAAGACTTATGGAGAACTTCCCCAAATCATCTATTACTATGACAGCAGGATCACTTTTCTTATTCTTTATATAAGGCTTCATCATCCTTACAGCTATTCCAGTGGCTGAAATAAAAATAATACCGTCATATTCCTCAACAATATAGTTTAAATTACCTTTTATACCCCCTGGTACTTGATAGTTTTCAAAATGATGAACTATATAACTATTATCTTTATTAGGCTCATGTCTGTATTTAACTAATTTATCCCCTAATCTCTTACCGCTATCGGTAAAGGAAAGGCAAGCTATTTTCATTTAGAACCTCTCCTATATTCATGGGAAAATTCAGGATCATATAATTTTGACCTTTCATAGTCCCCATTTATAAAATCTCCTACAAGAATTTGAGCCATTTTAGTTATTCCTTCTTTTTCAACTTTATCCTTAATATCTAAAAGAGTACCTTTTATAATTTTTTCATCTTCCCAGGTAGCCTTATATACTACAGCCACCGGTACATCTTCTCTGCCATACCCCTTTTTTAATTTTTCAACCACTCGATCAATTTCTTTTATAGATAAGAATAATGCCATTGAGGCTTTATGAGATGCCAGCTTTTCTAAATCCTCTTTTTGGGGCACACCGGTTCTTCCCTCAATCCTCGTCAATATAACTGTTTGGCTTACCTCAGGCAAGGTAAATTCCCTTTTTATTGAGCTGCAAGCTGCTGTAAAGGAACTGACTCCCGGGATTATCTCATAGTCTAAGCCCTTCTCTTCTAATAAATCCATCTGCTCTCTAATGGCACCATATATAGTTGGATCTCCTGTATGTAGCCTTACCACATGCAAACCTTTCTTAGAGGCCTCCTCCATCTTTTCTATTACTTCTTCTAAAGTCATGGAGGCACTGTTATATAGGCAACAGCCTTTTTTGCAAAAGTCAAGATGCTTTTCCGATACTAAGCTTCCTGCATATATTACCACATCTGCCTTTTCCAAACGCCTTCTGCCCTTTATTGTTATTAAATCCACATCTCCGGGCCCCGCTCCAACAAAACTAATCATTCTTTCACCGCCTTAACAATAAATATGGGGTTATTCCCCTTCAATAGTCCAAGTTTATCAATTGCTGAGGATTGTATAAGCTGAACTTCAATATCCTCATAATTATAAAGCTTCAAAAGCTTTAAGAATTTATTTAGATTGTCTAAAGTAATGAAATTGGCACATAATATTCCTTTTCTCTCCAAATTGATTTGCAAATACTGAAAAATCTCCTTAAGATAACCGTTGCTGCCTCCTATAAAGCATTTATTGAATTTCATATCCGGTAAATCCTCTGGTGCTTGTCCCTCAATTATAGTAATATCTACACCAAACTTTGCTTTATTTTTATTTATAAGGTCTACAGCTTCTTTCTCTCTTTCAATTGCCCATACCTTAGCTCCCTGTAGGGCTGCTTCTATAGATATGGAGCCTGTTCCAGCCCCTATATCTAATAGCCGATCTCCCTTTTCTACAGATAAATAAGCCATGTTCAACATTCTTATATTAAACTTTGTCATAGGTATGTTGCCTCTGATGAATTCCTCATCCTTAATCCATTTCAATACTGAACTAACATTCAGTGGGGGCAGAACTCCACACTGAATGAAGTCTCGTTCAATCTCTACAACCACCACTGCCAGAGCAGAAACATCCTCAATGTGTTCTCCTATTTCTGCCTCAATAATCACTTCATCATCATAGGATAGATTATAACCCGCATATATCCGTCCTTTTACACCTATAGCTTTAAGTCTCTTAGATATTTGAGAGGGAGGATTCTTCACATCTGTAAGAACTATTGACAGCCTGTTATTCTTAATTCTCTCCAAGCCTTCTTCTCTTCCGTGAAGTGATAACAATTGGGCTCCCTGCCAGCTTTTTTTTAATTTTGTCATCATATATTGAAAGGATGAAATACCCGGCAGTATTCTTTCTATGGATATGTTCTTGGTCTTTAGAAAGTCTGTTATGCCATAAAAGCATGGATCTCCCGATGCTAGTAATAGTATATTCTCGTGATTGCTTATATGATGAATAATTTCATCTACCCTGTTAACTTTAATAAATTCAGTGTCAAAGTTCTTTAGAGATTCGCAGGCCCTTCCAAAGGCCAAAATATATTCTGCTTCTTCAATGGTTTTTTTCACTTCTATAGTTAAATAATCCGGATTTCCAGGTCCGATTCCTGCTATAGTTACCCCATGCAAACACCCCTTTCCATTGAAAAAATAATAACATTGACAGGATAACTCTCATCCTTTAAGTATTTTCTTATTCTATCTTCACAACCTTTTTTCATATCTTTAACAATATCTCCATATCCTGCCTCTATGCAATGGTTTAGAGCCTCTTCAGCTGTTATACAGCTATTTATCTTCTCCAATAGCTCTACTTTAGCCCCCCTTAAGGATAAATAATAAACAAAGGCCTCCATCCTTCCATCGCAAACCTTGCTATGGGTATTGAATACACCAATAGATAGCTTCGAAAATTTGCCTATATGCCCTATAAGAGTCATTGACTTAAAGCCCTTATTATAAATGTATAATATTGTGTCCCCTATATAATTGGACATTTTAACCCTTGCTTCTTTCATATCGAACGAGTCGGCAACTTTTTCCCCATAATTTCCCGGTACGAGTATTATATTATCCTTGCCGAATTTTTCTTCTATCATATCCACCTCAAGATATATGGTTTTTATTAGAGCTTCCTCGGACATTGGATAAACTATGCCCTTGGTGCCGATTATAGATATTCCGCCCTCTATGCCTATTTTTTTATTGTAGGTTTTGCGACTGATTTCCTCTCCCTTAGGTGCATATATGGTTATATCGTAGCCGCTTTTTGAAACTTTACTTATCTCTTTGTCTATCATTTGCCTAGGAACAGGATTGATGGCAGCTTCGCCTACATTGCCGAACAAACCTTTTCTCATGATCCTGCCTATGCCCTCTCCTCCATCTATAACGTTTAAACCATCTTCTCTCTTCTTAACTAAAGCATGAATCTCCATTCCATCCGTTGCATCCGGATCATCTCCGCCATCCTTCGTAATAGAGCAGGATGCCCCATCTCCATGAATTTCTTGATTATTCACCTTAAGCCTTAGGGGAATTCCGGCAGGAGTATCTATTTCAACATAGTCTCTTATTTCATTCTTCTCCAGCATAATAGCTGCTGCCTTAGCTGCTCCTGCTGCACAGCTGCCTGTGGTATATCCGCATCTCAACTCTTTTCCTTCCTTGATTATGTAGATATCCTCCATCATCTACCCACCACCATATAAAGAAGAGCATTGACTATAGACGCTGCTACATTGCTGCCTCCCTTTGTTCCAGCTGTGGATATAGAGGGTATGTCAAATTCCCTTAAATATTCCTTGGATTCAGCAGCACCGACAAAACCAACAGGCACTCCTACAATAAATTTGGGATTTGCCTTTCCTTCTTTAATAAGCTCAAGCAATCTAAAAAGAGCAGTAGGTGCATTTCCTATGACGAACATATCTATCCCTTCAGAAACAGCTCTGTCCACTGCACAAGCTGATCTAGTAGTATTTATTTTTTTTGCCTCCTCTGACACCTTTTCATCATCAATAAAGCACCTGAGATTACAACCTGCTTTGCCTAAAGCTATCTTGTTAATCCCCATATATGCCATTTTGGTATCAGTAAATAGGGTTCCTCCCCTGCTTAAGCTGTCTAATGCTGCATTTAAAAAATTATTTTGAAAAACTGCTATTTTTCTATAATCGAAATCTCCTGTAGTATGAATCATCCTTTTTACTACTATGCTTTCCTCTTTAGAAAAAGAGGTATCCTTCATAACTTCTTCAATTATTTCCATACTTTTATTCTCAATTCCCATTGGATCTTTCATATACAATTTGATCACCCCTAAATATTGTTTTCTATAGTATCTAATAGATGATTAAAGGCTTTCATATTTCCTAAAAAATTTATATGGGGATATGCTGCCAATACATTTTTGTATACATATCCGCATTTCCATTCTCTTGTTCCATTAGGCTTGCTTATATTAAAAATTTCTTCTCCATCGATCTGTACAATAGATTTATGAAACTCTTGACCTGTCATGATGTCTCCCTTTTTACCCAAAACGCAATCCTTGCTTAACTCCATACTTTCATATCCGAATCGTTGGAGCTTATCAGTCATAATTGATTGACCTCTGAAGACTCCGCACATGAAGCTTTGTTCTATACTGTCTGTAAGATACATTAATCCCCCTGCTTCTGCATATATAAAGCCCCCAGCATCTGCCTTATCCTTTATAGACTTTCTCATTTCATAATTCATAGAAAGCTCTTCTTTGAAAACCTCCGGATAACCTCCCCCTAAATAAAGTAAATCGCATTGAGAAAACTTCTTATCCTTAATAGGGGAAAAATATTCAACCTGGCATATATTCTCAAAGAGATTTAAATTCTCTCCATAATAGAATGAAAAGGCTTTGTCATAAGCAACAGCCACTTTAATATTTCTTTTACTCGGATAAATGTAATCAGGAAGTTCTACGCTGCAACACAGCCTGATTATTTCTTCTATATCTATATTTTTTTCAATATTTGCTGTAGCTTTTTCGATTGTTCTGTTTACCTCGCTTATCTCAATACTTTGGATCAAGCCCAAATGCCTGCTTTCTATTTCTAAATCCTTATTCTCTTCTAAATAGCCCAGCACCTTGATATTTATATATTCCTCAATTTTTTCTTTTAAAAGAGCATACATGGTCTTACTTACTTTATTTAATATAATTCCTTTGATCTTAGATCCAGGAAAATCAACCATTCCCTTTATTTTAGGTATGGCAGAAAACATTTCGCCCTTGGGTGTATATACTAAAATTGCATTTATATCTAATAATTTTGATATATCATAGCTTGAGTTTTCAAAACCATTGCCCATACCGTCAAAGTACCCCATGGCACCTTCTACAATACCTATATCTCCTCTATTCATAGCTATGGATTCTTTAACTCCACGATCCCCTAATAAAAATCTATCTAAGTTTCCTGCCCTTTTACCAGAAGCTTCAGCTATATACTTTGTATCAATAAAATCCCCTCCTGTTTTAAAGCCTGAAACATTAATGCCCCTATTTTTTAAAGATCTTATTATACCTAGAGTTACTAATGTTTTTCCCATGCCGCTGGAGGGACCAGTTATCATAAGCATATTCATAAATTTTTACACCCTCTTTTCAGGAATAAAATATAAGCATTGGTTTATGTCATCCTCATATATATGGGACTGAATTTTGAAAACTCTTTTTATCAAATCACTTCTCAATATTTCATTAGGAGTTCCCCATTCACATATACTTCCGTTATCTAATACATATATATTATCTGAGTATCTTGCAGCTTGATTTAGATCATGAAGAACCATAATTACTGTTAAACCCAATGATTTATTTAATTCTTTAATAAGTTCCAGCACTTCCAATTGATAGGATATGTCCAAGAATGTAGTTGGCTCGTCAAGAATAAGTATTTTGGGTCTTTGAGCCAGGGTCATTGCCATCCAAGCCCTCTGCCTTTCCCCTCCTGATAATGTAGCGACTTCTCGGTTTTTAAAATCTATCAATCCGGTTTTTTCCATAGCCCATTCAACTATTTCTTTATCCTCTGTTCTTAATCTCTGCTTGAATCCCAAATGAGGATATCTTCCATGTGACACAAGCTCTTCCACTATAATATCTGAGGATAAATTACGTATTTGAGGCAATATCGCAATCTTTTCTGCTATTTTTTTCGTTGCTATGTTCTTTAAATTCTCTCCATCCAAATACACAGAGCCTTTGCAGGGATTTAAACATCTTGATAGAACTTTTATCATAGTTGATTTTCCCGAACCATTAGGTCCAATGATTGTTGTTATTTCACCATCACTGATTTTGAACTCAATAGATTTTAATACTTCTTTTTGTCCGTATTTCACATGAATATCCAGTGCCTCTAATCCCATTATCTTATAGCCTCCTTTTTTCTAAGCAAATAAAGGAAAAAGGGTGCTCCCAAAGCTGACATTATTATGCCTACGGGTATCTCCATAGGTGCAAACAATATTCTTGAAAGGGTATCACATAACATTACAATGGCTCCACCCAAAAAAATTGCTGCCGGGAATAAATATTTATAATCAGAACCTATAAATAATCTGGTCATATGGGGCACAATGAGCCCCACAAATCCTAATAGTCCTACTACACTTACAGCACTGCCTGCCAATAGAGAAGATAATATTATGAATGCAAATCTTGTTTTTTCCACATTCAGACCTAATCCGGTAGCTACCTCGTCTCCCAGCATCAATATATTGAGCTTTTGGGGCAGCAATTGCACCAGTGTCATTCCTGCCAAAGCATAAGGCAAAATTGTTCCCACTTGAATCCAAGTAGTTGCAGATAAGCCCCCCACCATAAAGCCTATTACACCTGCTACCCTATCAGGAAAAAAGGTCATCAGCCCATTTATACCTGCATTGAGCAGAGAGGACACAGCTACTCCTGCCAATATTAGCCTGGTAGGATGCACTCCCGCTTTCCAGGACAATCCATATATAAACAATGTAGCCATAAGAGCACCTGTAAAGGCCCCTAAGGGAACCATGTAATAATATTTAGGAAATAATATTAATATAATCAAGGCCATCAATCCTCCTCCCGAGGAAACCCCAATGATATTGGGGCTTGCCAGGGGATTTCTCATAATGCCTTGAAGTATGGCTCCTGATAGGGATAAACAAACCCCTACTAAAGCAGCAACAATAGTTCTTGGCAATCTCACATTCCAAACAACTTGATAATGCACTGAATCTTTTTGGAATAAAACTGCCTTAACAATCCCTAATGGAGAAATTTTCACTGCGCCATTTCCTATACTTATAAAAAAGCTCAAAATAAACAAAAGTATAAAGCCCATTAGAATCAAGCTCTTCTTAGTTCTCCCTTTTATCATGACCATTGAAGTTATATTCTCCTTATTTAATATATTGTACTAGTTGAACACTTCCGGATAGATTATTTTGGCAAGACCTTCATAAGCCTCTGCATATCTATGATTAGCTTTATACATATAAAGCTCCTTGGGCAGGAAAATATATCTTCCTTCTTTGACTGCTTTTAAGGATGCCCAAGCTGGATTTGATTCAACGTCTTTTTTTAATTTTTCAAAGACCTTGCTTTGATCCGTACCGGTAACCTGTACAAAAATAAAATCCGGATCCTTCTCCAATATTGTTTCCATGCTGAAAACCTTTGCATCAGTAGTAAGCTCTGAGCCATCGCATATGTTCTCAACATTTAAATCCTTAAGCATTTGTCCTACATAGCTAGAAGAATCACGAACAGTTATGCTTTTTGCACTGGCCATCATAAGGATTGCTTTATAGCCTTTATCCTTTGGTGCTTTATTTATAATGGTCTCCACGTCATTTTTTACCTTTAATCCATATTCATTGTATAGATCTTCTCTATCAGTTAATGCGGTAAAAATCCTTGCAATTTTAAAATAATCTTCTTTTACAAAAAACTTCATAGCTAATATTCCGATATTGTTTTGTTCTAATGCAGGAACTAAATCCATACTGATCTTTGAATTTCCATTAATTATTACCAGATCCGGCTGTAATGCAATAATCTTTTCAAGACTTGGTGCTGCTTGGGTTCCTACAATCTCTGCATCCTTTGCACTCTCAATGGGCTTCTCTGATGCATCCTCTATTTTTCCTATCACCTTGCCTCCAGCCTTATCCCAAATTTCCAAATAAGAAGTAAATAAGCAAACCACCCTTTGAGGATGTTTATTTAAGGTTACTTCTTTGTCTCTTCCGTCAGTAAAGGTTACGCTATCTTTATCAATTCTAACTCCAAACTCTTCCTTAATGCTTTCTCCTGATATTTCATTTTGTCCGGCAGCCGCAGCCTTTTGCTGATTGCCACTGCATCCGCTAAACAAGCTTAATACTAATGCTGCAATAATTATTACTGTAATTGTTCTTTTTTGTTTCATCTTTCTTCCTCCCAATTTAAAAATCCCCGATCTTCGAAGATCGGGGATTTTTATCAAGTATTATATGCGCTAAATAAACACAAAAATAAAAGCTTTTCCTTCCCTCCGAAGGTCACTCGGTCTAAACAATCAGGCAGGTCTCCTGGCTTTCGTATCACTCTACTCTCAACGCCTTCCCGGACAAATCCAGTGGTATAGGTTGATTTCGTACACGATTACAGTAGCGGGGGCTGCAACGGCTTTACACCGTTTTCCCTATTAATCTAAAAGAACCTAATGTTTATTATTTAGTTATAAATTTATAGTATCATAGTAAGATCTATTCTTCAATAATAATATGCTTCATAACATAACTTTAAATATATAGCTATCATAAGAGAAATGATTTATGAAAACATTAAAAGACTCAAAGCCATTACAATCATCCCAGATATTAGTCCATAAATAGCAATATGATGTTCCCCATATTTCTCAGCAGTTGGAAGTAATTCATCTAAAGATATATAAACCATAATTCCAGCTACACCGGCAAATATTACTCCAAACATTGTCTCATTAAAATATCTCATTAAAAGAAAATAACCTAATAAGGCACCTACAGGTTCAGATAATCCTGATAAAAAAGAGTATAAGAATGCTTTTTTTCGGTTTCCAGTAGCAAAATATATTGGCACTGAAACGGCAATTCCTTCAGGAATATTATGAATAGCAATAGCTATTGCTATGCTTATTCCTAAAGATGGATCTTGTATAGCGCTAACAAAAGTCGCCAATCCTTCCGGGAAATTATGGATTGCTATTGCTAGTGCTGAAAAAATTCCCATTCTTAATAAAGCAGTATCCTCTGTTTTTTCTTCTTTCATCTCTTTTACATCATGCATTTCATGAGGATTTTCTCCACTAGGAACAAATCTATCAATTAATGCAATTAATGCAATTCCTGCAAAGAAAGAAATCGTGGTAACCCAATATCCCTTTGTTGCTCCATATATAGCCTCCAAAGAAGCTCTAGCTTTAACAAATATCTCTATAAAAGAAACATAAATCATTACTCCTGCAGAAAAACCTAATGCTCCTGATAAGAATTTCTTATTTGTTTGTTTGGTATAAAAGGCTAATGTGCTACCAATACCTGTAGATAATCCTGCAAATAATGTTAATCCAAAAGCAAACATAATATTTCTTATATCCACATTCATATTTATCTCCCCTTAAAACTATCAATCCTTCTTAATTCCATTGTGCCACAAAGTCACCTGCTTCTACAAGTCATATATATTCTTATAATACCCTCTATTAATTTGCTATACTACCTCCACTAAATATGCCTCATTTGAATAGGCAGAACACCCCGTAGTGTGGCACTATCCGAAAGTCGTTATATTTTCCAAAATTTTTTTCTGAAAATCGAATGGCAACATCAGGTTTATAAGCATTAATGAACATAGTAAGACTTCTTGATTTTACATGCTTACTTTTCTTAACTTCAATACCTATAATATGATTTGATTTCTGCGTCACAAAATCAAGTTCAGCCTGTGAATTTGTTTTGCTCCAATAATATAAAGGCAGTCCTGCAGATGCAAGTTGCTGCGCAATATAATTTTCTGTTACTGCCCCCATGAAGCTGTTTGATTCACCAGTGAGAATAGTTGCATAGGACATACCGGACTTATTAATCAGAAGTCCCACATCTGACATATAAATCTTAAAGGCACTAGGATCAGCGTATGCTGCTATGGGCTCAGTTCCCTGTTCAATTTTCTGGCACTCCAATATGATTCCTGCTCGCTTTAACCAATCCAAGGATGCACTAAACAGGCTTGACGAACCACCCTTTTGCACAATCTTATACTGGAATTTCTTGTTTTCTTTTGCCAGTTGTACGGGAATGGAGTTGTAACAGGCTCTAATCTTTACACTGTCAGCACCTGAAGCATACTTTGCCATATCTGCTAAATAATTATTAAGAATTTCTGACTGAACGATGGATACGTCAATATAGGAATCTGTTTCAAGATATTTGTTAATACACGCAGGCATTCCACCAACAATCAAATAATCTTGATACAGTTCAATTGCCTTATTATGAAGTCCTTCCGGCAAAGGCTGAACATTCTTATATCCGTTTACAATTTCATCGATAAGCAAATGTTCATTCTTTGCCCAAAGAAATTCCTCAAAATCCATAGGGAATAGCTGCAATGTCTTAACTTTTCCAACCGGAAACGAAAAATGTTCCCTGTTTATAGCAACACCAAGCAAACTGCCTGCTGCTGCAATATTATATTTAGATGCTTCCTCCTCAAAATACTTTAGTGAAGTCAACGCTCGTTCACATGACTGAATCTCGTCTAGGATAATCAGTGTTTCACCCGGTACTATCTTTTCATTTACTTCTGCCTCTAGATAACGGATTATTTTTTTGGGTGAGATGTTGTCATTAAAATAGGAGGCAACTGACATATTTCTTTCAAGATTAATATATACTACATTTTGAAAATTATTTTTCCCAAACTCACGAAGTATATATGTTTTACCAACCTGCCTTGCTCCATTCAGAATCAGAGGCTTCCTGTCAGCTGCATTTTTCCATTTCATAAGTTCTGCCTCTATTTTTCTCTTCATGCAACCACTCTCCTTATATGAAAGGTAACAGAAAATACAGATAAGTCAATAAAAGTATCGTTTATGCATATTTTTATTGACTTATCTATCGTATTTTATTGTTTTATATTATTTTTCTTTTGAGCTATTCTTATAATTTCATAACCTTTCAAAATATTTATCCATGCCTATACAAAATATCAGCCAAGATGCTCCCAATAGCAACCCGGCAAAAACATCACTGGCATAGTGAACTCCTAGATATAATCTGCTGATGGCAATAATAATTGGAAAAACAACCAAAAAACTAGTAATAATACGCTTTCCTGATCCATTATAATGCCTGTATACCATGTATGCAAGCATTGTATAAAATGCAAAGCCCACAAAAGAATGTCCGCTGGGAAAACTATATTCTTTTTCTATTATCATAGCATACTCAGGTCTTGCCCTTTTAAATATATTTTTGATAAGTATTTTAATTAAATTAGCTCCTAAAATATTTATCAAAAGTATAAAGCCAGACTTAATCTTTTTCCATCTAAATACCAACAAGTAAAAAGAGAATAAAAAAGCAAAAGGTAAAAAGTAAGAAGATGCAAAAAAACTCATTATGCTCATAAAATCTGTCATGAAATCACTTCTCACCAAAGCTACCAAACTGCTCAAAGTTTTATCCATATGGATGAGATTGTTATTTTCTATTCCATATGCCAATCCACCTGCTAGAGCCAAAAGTATAACTTCAGCAACTATTGCCTTTGTAATAAATCTATTGAAGCATTCTGATTCTCTGGTTGTATTTCTAAATGTAAAAATGTAAAGCAATATTCCTATTATTAAAATAATAACTAGGATATAAACATATAGTAAGATTTCATACTGTGATTGAAAAAATAAGAATTCAAAGGATAAGGACATCAAAAGCATCGACAATATCAAAAACATAAACCTTCCATATCTATTGCTAAGCTTCTTGTAAATAAACGTCCCATATTTATTATTGCTGATGCCCCGTGACAATAATCTGTCAGATGTCTTTTTTTCAATTTTATTTTTCTTCTTTGTTAAAGAATATATAAAGTATGCTAATGCGCCTATTATGGCAATTCCTATGGTTAGGACATCAAAATATTCGCTTATGAGACTTTGTGCCCTATCTCCCATAATATATATTATTGCCCCTTCTGCAAAGAATCTTGCTCCTCTTCCTAAAATTGAAGCATTTATAAATACCGATTTCCTTATTTTAAAAACTCCTGAAGCTATGGTAAAAAGCTTGTAAGGGATAGGGGTAAGACCTGCTACAGCCACAGCCCATCCTCCATATTTTTTAAAATAATTCTCCACTTTTCCTATTTTGACTTCAGAAAAAAATCTCAATAAAATTGGTCTTCCAGCTTTTACACCTATATAATAGCCGAATATCCCTCCTAATACCGAGGAAAAAGTAGTCAAAGCAGCATAAAATATAGCAAGCTTATGGTTTATTATAGCTAAGGGTATCAATATCAAATCCGGAGGTATGGGGAAAAAGGAAGATTCAGCAAAGGAAACAATAAAAAGTCCAACGCCTCCATACTGAATAATCATGTCCACCATCGCTTTTATCCACTCACTCATACAGCTCTCCTTAAAAGCAAACAATATAGGCAGCCATTAGTTAATTTATTACTGGCTACCTATATATTATACTTCAATTTTTAGTATGCGGCAATTATTGCTCCTTCATACTTTTCTTGGATGAAGTTCTTTACTTCTTCACTGTTTAGAGCTTTTGCCAACTCTTTTAAGTCTTCTCTGCCTTCATCCTCCGGTCTTATGACAAGTATATTAGCATAGGGAGAATTCCCATCTTCTATTATCAATGCATCCTTAATAGGATTGAGGTTTGCAGGGATTGCAAAATTTGTATTGATAATAGCACACTCTACATCCTCCAACACTCTGGGAAGTTGTGCAGCTTCAATAGCTTCAAACTTAAGATTCTTGGGATTTTCTACTACATCATTTTCCGAAGAACTTATGCTTCCACCATCTTTTAACTTAATGATACCGTTAGCTTGGAGTAATAATAAAGATCTGGCATTATTAGTGGCATCATTTGGGATTGCTATGGTGCTGTCATCCTTCAATTCTGAAACATTATTTATTTTCTTAGAATATAGTCCCAGAGGTTCTACATGAACCTTAGCAGCAGACACAAGGTTTAGACTTCTTTCTTGGTTGAAATTATCTAGATAAGGCTGATGTTGAAAGAAATTAGCATCTATTTCTTTATCTGCAAGAGCAGTATTTGGCTGAACGTAATCCTGAAAAACAACTACTTCAAGCTTTATACCTTTTTCTTCTAATAAAGGCTTAACAACTTCCAATATTTCTGCATGAGGGATGGGTGTGGCTCCCACTTTCAAAACTGTTTCTTTCTTTTCTTCTGATACTGGAGCCCCTTGTGCTGGAACCTCTTGTTTTGCGGAGCAGCCAACTATTGATGTTCCTATCAAAGCTAAAACTAAAACTCCTAATAATATTTTTTTCATAAATTTCTTCCTTTCATTTCTAGTAATATTGTTATATATTTTGCGTTTTTCAACTGGCCAGGCTGAAAATGCATCACGTCGGTATTACATTGCGACATAAAGGTTACGGAGAACACAGATTTTCACAGAATCTTTCACAGATTCACACTGTTGGAGTAAAAGATTGTAAAAAATGTTTCTGTGTAAATCAGTGCTAAATCAGTGTTAATCCGTGTTCCCCGTTCCCCATTTACCTATGTCGTATTCTATATTTTTCGTGTATCTATTTCAGTAGCTTATTGTATACCCTACTTCCAAGACCTTGTATTATTTGAACCATCAAAATCAATACTATAACAGTTCCTATCATCACATCTTTTTGAAAACCCTGATACCCAAACCTTATGGCTAAATTGCCTAGACCTCCCCCTCCTATGGCGCCTGCCATAGCTGAATAACCTACCAGATTTATTATAGTCATGGTTATGCCTGAGGCTATGGAAGGAAGAGCTTCCGGTATCAGCACTCTAAATACAATCTGTTTTACATCAGCACCCATGGACAGTGCTGCTTCTATTATTCCGGGGCTTATTTCCTTTATTGCATTTTCAATAAGCCTTGCTACAAAAGGTATCGCTGCAATAGTGAGAGGTACTATGGCTGCAGTTGTACCTATCCTTTTTCCCACTATAATTTTTGTCAGAGGAAACACTGCAATCATGAGTATTATGAATGGAAAAGATCTTGCTATATTTATTACTACATTTAATACTTTGTTTAAAACCTTGTTTTCCCATATATGACCTTCTTCTGATATAGCTGTAACAATCCCCAAAGGCATCCCAAAGATGACAGAAAACAGTGTAGATGCAAACACCATATATAAGGTTTCATAAAGAGGCATTGGCATTAAAAGCATTACTCTTTTTATTGTTTCAATTAGAACTTCCATTGTATTTCATCTCCTCTACTATGACGCTTTGCTCTTTTAAATATCTTATTGCATCCTTAATTTTGTCATCTGTCCCCTTAAGTCCCACAACCAAATTTCCATAGGTTCTTCCTTGTATGTTGTTCATCTGTCCTGCCAAAATATTTGCCTCAATATCGAAATTCTTGATAATTTTATATATCAGGGGTTCTTTTGCCTTGTGATCTAAAAATGTAATCCTTACTATTTTCGTATTTTCTGGATCATCTACATTATCTTTATCTATATTTAATGATACATCTCTTATAAAGCTTTTAGTTATTGGGTGAGATGGCTTTGAGAATACATCATAAGTGTTACCCTGCTCTATTATGCTTCCATCTGATATTACTGCAACTTTATTGCATACTTCTTTGATAACTTCCATTTGATGGGTTATCATCACAATAGTGATTCCCAAAGTTTCATTTATGCTCTTTAAAAGCTTAAGTATGGAGGATGTTGTATTGGGATCCAAGGCTGAAGTAGCCTCATCGCAAAGAAGTATTTTGGGCTTGGTGGCCAAGGCTCTGGCTATTGCCACTCTTTGCTTTTGTCCACCGCTCAACTGACTGGGATAGGCCAACTTCTTGTCCTTAAGATCCAC
The DNA here is from genome assembly GCA_028709965.1 of Lutispora sp. Classification (GTDB taxonomy): domain Bacteria; phylum Bacillota; class Clostridia; order Lutisporales; family Lutisporaceae; genus Lutispora. The sequence continues at coordinate 5,482 of JAQUTA010000018.1, read as the reverse complement.
AATCTCCAATAGCTTATCTACTCTTTTCTCTATTTCTCTCTTTTCATATTTCATTATTTTCAACGGAAATGCTATATTTTCCTTGCAATTTTTCCTGCTTAAGAGGTTAAAATGCTGAAATATCATTCCTATGTTTCTTCTCATATCTCTAAGCTCATTGTCATTGAGCTTCACAATATCCTTATCTTCTATAATAATGCTGCCCTTTGTAGGTTCTTCAAGCCTGTTAATGCACCTTATGAGAGTTGATTTTCCTGCTCCGCTTAAGCCTATTATGCCGAAAATATCTTCTTTCTCAATTCTTAGATTTACATCTTTTAAAGCCTCCGTATTGCCTTCCTTACCGGTATAAGTTTTATATAGTCCTTCTATGCTGATCATCAAATTGCCTCCTCTAGTGGTTATATATGCAATAAAAAACCTCTCCTGAAAAACAGAAGAGGTTGATTCCATATTCTATCTTTCAGCTTTACGCTGCTGGATTTGGCACCTCGCTTTCGCAGGTTGCCGGGTTTCATAGGGCCAGTCCCTCCACCACTCTTGATAGATTCAATATTCATTTAAATAAGAGTATAATACATACTTTTTATTATGTCAAATGTTTTTTAGGAGTTCATGAATTTTTATGCAAGCATCATACGGTCACTCATTATATCCATAGATTGTTTTTGCCCAAATAAGCTTAGAAGCTTTTCCTGTGTTAGAGACTCCTTTTCCTTGCCCCTTATATCCAAAACAACTTTTCCCCTATGCATCATTATTATCCTATTTCCCATATTTATTGCCTGCTTTAGATTATGGGTAACCATAAGGGTTGTTATTTTGCTCTCCTTTACTATTTTGTCAGTGAGGTGAGCAATAATCTCTGAGGTTTTTGGATCCAATGCCGCCATATGCTCATCCAATAGCAGAAGACATGGATTCGATATGGCAGCCATGAGGAGAGACATTGCCTGCCTTTGACCCCCGGACAGCAATCCTACTTTTACATCCAATTTATCTTCCAACCCTAATGATAATTTTGAGAGAGAATCTTTAATACCGGATACTCTATTCTTTTCAATACCCCATGAAAGGCCGAATCTATTATTTTTGTTCCATGCCATTGATATATTCTCCAACACTGTCATAGAAGGTGAAGTTCCCGTTTTGGGATCTTGAAATACTCTGCCTATCAATTTGCTGATTTTGTATTCAGGAATATTTGATATTTCTTTTCCTCCCAATAATATGGAGCCTTCATCACAGGGTATGCTTCCCGATATAATGTTTAAAAGAGTGGATTTACCCGCTCCATTGCTTCCAATAATTGTTATAAAATCACCCTTTTTTACACCTATTGACAATCCTTTAAACAGCCTATTCTCATTAACTGTATCTTTATTAAAAGTTTTATGCAGATTTTGTATTTGTAACAGCTTTTACACCCCCAAAAATAAGATTTCTCTTAATCTTCATTTTGAATCCTCCATTATAAACTGCCAAGGCAGTTATAACTATAATAGAGGTAATAAGCTTCAAATCCGTGGGAGGCAAACCCGCCCTCAAAGCTATGGCTATGCTGGCTTTATAAAGCAGCGAACCAAAAAGAGCGCAAGCTGTTCCAAATCTAATAGGTAAGGCCTTTAGTATGGTCTCACCCATTATGATGGAGGCAAGACCCATGACTATTATGCCACTTCCCATGCCCACATCTGAGAAACGCTGATATTGTGCCATAACAGAGCCGGCTAAAGCCACCAAGCCATTTGAAAGCATGATGCCTATTATTTTAATCATGCCTATATCTATTCCTAGTGAAGTAACCATCTTTTGATTATCACCGGTAGCCTTCAAAATAAATCCAAACTTTGTTTTAAATAATAAATCAAGAACTATCTTAACAATTAACGCCAATGCCAATATTACAAATACAGAGGGAATATCTCCTGAAAATATAGTTTTTGCGTTAAATAAAGGGGTGTTTGCTTTTCCCATAATTCTTAGATTTACAGAGTACAATCCTATCATGACCAATATACCGGACAGCAGATTTGTTATTTTAAATTTTACATGGAGTACGCCTGTAACAAAACCAGCAAGCATACCGGCACACATGGAAATCAGGCAGGTAAGTATAGGGTTGATACCCTTGACTAAAAACATTGCCGTTACCGCGGCACCCAATGGAAAGGTGCCGTCAACAGACAAATCAGGGAAATCAAGTATTTTATAAGTTATATAAACCCCAAGAGCCATGATAGAAAATAAAAGTCCTTGCTCTAGTGCTCCTATCCAGAAATTACTCAATTGGCTGCACCGCCTTTTATGACTTCAGCCTTATCTATTATTTCTTGAGGTATTGTTATGTTTAACTTTTTCGCAGTATCAGAGTTTATTGTAAGGGTTGTATCTTTAAGAGTCTCTATTGGCATATTTTCGGGTTTAGAACCGTTTAACACCTCAAAAGCCATAAGTCCGGTCTGGAATCCAAGCTTGTAATAGTCTATCCCCTCTGTGGCAAGAGCTCCGCCTTCTACATGAGCCTTTTCTGAGCCTATTATGGGTATATTGTTTTCCATGCATTTCTGTGATATGAGAGCCATAGATGAAGCTACCAAATTGTCTGTAGGTATATAGAGCACATCAATCTTGCCTTTCAGAGAATCAAGAACCTGAGGTACTTCATTGGTACTTGTAATACCGCTAGAGACTATCTCTACTCCATATTCATCAGCTAACTTATTTGCCATTTCTACTTGTATTTCCGAATTTCTTTCGCTGGTATTATACAAAATACCTACCTTTTTGGCATCAGGTATAAGCATTTTAAGAAGCTCAAGTTGTTTACCCATAGGTGCAGCATCGCTTGTGCCTGTTACATTTGTTCCTGGTTCTTCCAATGATTTTGCCAGTTGTGCATCTACAGGATCAGTGACAGCAGTTATTAGTATGGGTATATCCTTTGTAGCGTTATAAGCCGCCTGGGCTGTTGGTGTTGCTATTGCAAATATCAAATCTTTTTTACTGCTTGCAAAGTTTTGTGCAATAGTCTGAGCAGTAGGAATATCACCCTGGGCGTTTTGGAAATCTATCTTGAGGTTTTCACCTTCTTTCAAGCCTTTTGAAGATAATGCATCAATAAAGCCTTGACGTGATGAATCCAAAGCCGGATGTTCAACTATTTGTGTTATACCTATTTCTACCATTTTGTTTGTTGGGGTTGTGATCTCTTGAGCTTTGCTGCATCCGGAAAATAATGAAATGATCATTAAGAGAACCACAAAAAGAACTGACGATTTTTGTTTTACTACCATACTACCATCCTCCAATATTATGTTTAATTAAATTTAGTTATATAAAAAAGCTAACCTTGATAGGTCAGCTTTTTTTGCAAAAAATACACTGTAAACTACCATTCTACCAAACTACAATCCTACAATTCTACTTTATATGGGGTGCTTTTTTCCCCGTTGCTTAATTTAACATTCTATTAAAAATAGATGAATATGTCAATAGGTAAATAAATATTCAGAAAATTAATTTTATTTACTAACTTCTATAGATTAGGTATTGCTCTATGTGCCAGTCCTATAACCACATCATTAAGATACAGCACACCCATACTCATAAATATGCATACGCTGAGATGCTCACCGGATCTAGCTATGCCTATTTTGCCTCCAATATTATAGCCATTAGCTTTTATAGCTATTTGCATCAATGCTTCTTTAGTAGCACCTATAACCGCACCGTCATGAACATGACATTCTTTTGTGATGCCGCTTCTTTTAGAAGCTACAACAGCTCTTTCAATTATTTTTGGAATAGAAGAATTGAAGTCGCCTCCAATATCCACGGCAGCGGCATATATATTCTTACTTTTAAGCTCTTTTATAATTGATTCTTCTAAAGCTCTTGAAGATATAGCCATATTTACAGCAGCTTTGGTAACATCTAAACTATCAAATGACATAACATTACCTCCATTCATTACATATTGCCTTGTACTATGTAAAGTTTAAAACATTTACGCAAAAAAATAAAGGATTAAAAAATATAGTACCTATACGTATAGTATGGCTGCTATTTTGCATAGCTAAATTAACAGTATTGGTTATGGGAATTTCTAATAATTATCATATATAAGCTTTATTTCGTCATATATATTTTGAGTTTTTAATAATAAATCTTTTGTATTAACATCCATTTCTTTCTTTTGTTCCATTGCTTGGTTAATCATATTATCCATTTCTAAATTAATATCTGATTCTATATCTCTTATAATATGTTCACATTTCCCATCTAATAACATTATAGCCTCAACTGCTAATTTTAATGATATTGGGGCAAAGAAAATTGAAAAAAGAGTATTTAAAATCATATGGGAGATGCTTGTTGTCAAGGGCATTCCATCATAATATAAAGAATCAGGATGTTTCTGTTCTTCTTTTTCCTACAGTAAATTAACGCTATCGCCTTTGCTATAGATAATGATAAAAAAATAATTTTATGCTATAATAATTGTAAGCTAAGTAAGGAACTTTAAAATCTATATTAGAATAAGCAGATTTATCGTTAGATGAATTTTTAACATAAATATATAAAGGTATGGTACACAAGTTATGAAAATATATTTAGATAATTGTTGTTTTAACATACCTTTTGATGATCAAACTCAATTAAAAATATACCTTGAATCACAAGCAAAGTTATTCATTCAACATCAAATTATATCTCAGAAGTACAAACTTATATGGTCATTTATCTTAGAATATGAAAATAGTAGAAATCCATATGAAATAAGAAAAAATACCATACTTAAATGGAAAAACATAGCATCTGAAATGGTATTAGTTGATGAAGAAATAATAGATTTTGCGGAAAGATTAGAAGCTATAAACATTAAAGCTAAGGATTCTTTACATTTAGCTTGTGCAATACGTAGTAATTGTGATTATTTTATAACAACAGATAAAAAGCTATTGGGATTAGAATTAGAAGAAGTAAAAGTGATTAATCCTATAGATTTTATAATCGAAATGGAGGGGTAATAATGAGAGCGGATGCAATTATAAAGCAAGAGGGAATGGATGTCTTAATTGAAAAACTGGGAAAAGTAGATGCCGAAAGATTCATTTCCCTAATAATTAGGGAGCCATTTGATTATACGAAATGGCAGGAAAATTTATTTGAAAACTTTACGGTAAAAGAATTAAGTGAAAAAGCAATGGATTATGTAAAGAATAATAATATTTAAAACGGTAGTGTAAAATAATTTGTGTATTTAATCAGGAAGTTTCTGTTCTTCTTTTTCCTACAGTAAATTAACGCTATCTATCAAAATAGTTATGTTGACACTAAAAAACCCCCTTGATATAATATCCTGACTTTTGCAGCAAAAAGAGATAAAAATAGCCCTTGATCCATTGATATACAAGGATTACAGGGCTATCATTTTTGTCAAAAAGTTGTAGTGTAATACCTTATTTTTTTGTATTCC
>JAQUTA010000017.1 GCA_028709965.1 Lutispora sp. | reverse complement strand
AGAAATGTAGCAAAAAGGATTGGAGAACGTAAGGAGAAGGGATTTGATTTGGTTGTAGTAGTATCGGCAATGGGAAAAACTACAGACTATCTCATTGAAATGGCTCACCAAGTAAGCCATAAACCAAAAAAGAGAGAAATGGATGTCCTTATGTCAACAGGAGAACAGGTTTCCATATCCCTTTTATCTATTGCCCTAAATGATATTGGTATTGCTGCAGTCTCATACACAGGCCCTCAGTTGGGCATTAAAACAGAAGGATATCATACGAAATCCAGAATCTCTGAAATTGATAAAGATGTTATTCTAAATGCGGTTAATAAGGGTAAAGTAGTTATAGTAGCAGGCTTTCAAGGAGTAAATGGAAATAATGAAATAACTACCTTAGGTAGAGGGGGTTCTGATACAACTGCCGTCGCAATTGCTGCTAAGCTTAACTGTCCTTGCGAGATATACACTGATGTAGATGGGATATATACCGTAGACCCAAGAGTATATCCTTCTGCACGAAAACTTGAATCCATAAGTTATGATGAGATGCTGGAACTTGCCAGTTCAGGTGCAGGAGTGTTGCACACTCGTTCAATAGAAATGGCGGAAATATATAATGTAACTTTAACAGTAGCACTAAATACAGGCGATATACAAGGAACAATAATTAAGGAGTTGGATAGCACTATGGAAAAAACAGCAATCACAGGACTTGCAGTAGACAACAGCGAATCCATGATTACTTTAAATGGAGTACCTCATGATATAAAGGTTGTTGCAGATATTTTTGATAAAATTGCAAAATTGGATATCAACATCGATATGATAAGTCAAACAACTCCCATTAACAAATTGGTAAGTATTTCATTTACTTTACCAAAAACTGATCTTCCCCAAGCTATTAATATTCTTGAGCAGTTTAAAGAAAAAATATTTACTTTCAGTTATGATACATTTAATAACATATCAAAGCTTTCAGTAATTGGAATAGGAATGAAAAGTCAGTCCGGTGTAGCTTCAAAGATGTTTAATATACTGGCAGAGAACGATATATCTGTGCATATTATTACTACTTCAGAGATAAAAATATCTTATGTGATAAACCCCGAAGATCAACAAAAGGCTATTGAAGCAGTTGCCCGAGAATATAATCTATAATAAAAGCGGTGAAAAGCCGCTTTTATTATACCCCTCTTTTGCTAAAGCCTCTTCCTAATACTTCTGCTGTATCACTGACTGCCATAAAAGCCGTTGGATCAACTTCCCTAACTATTTGCTTCAATTTAGCAAGCTGATTTAATGTGACTATACAGTACACTACTCTTTTCTTACTTCCCGTAAAAGCCCCTTCCCCATCTAGATAGGTGACACCTCTATGAAGCCTTTTGATGATTTCTTTTACTACCTCATCTTCCTTATTAGAAATTATCATGACCTGTTTTCTTATATCAAAGCCTTGCTGTACCTTGTCAAGAACCTGAGATGCTACATACATGGTTATAAGAGTATATAATGCAGGCTTTAATCCATATATAAAGGAGGCTATGGTTACTATCATAAAGTTAATAATAAGAGAAGTACTTCCTATGTTTACAGACATATACTTTTTAACTATGACTGCTATAATATCCACTCCACCTTGGGAGGCTCTGTTTCTAAATACTATGCCCATTCCAATTCCATTCAGTATTCCGCCATATATGCAAGATAACATTACATCATCAATTATGTGCATTCCCCTTAAGAAGCTAAAGGCATCGATAAAAAAAGAAAATGAGGACATTCCTATTAGGCTAAGTACTATAAATTCCTTATCAACAAACTTATAGCCAAGAATAAAGATAGGTATGTTAAGAATAAAAATAAGCATGCCTGGGCTAATGCCCGTTAAATAATTTATTATCAAAGCAATACCACTTACTCCGCCACTTAACAGCTTATGGGGCATAATAAAAGCATTAAAGGAAATTCCACCAAAGGCTCCTCCCAAAAGTATAAGTGCAATCATTACAGGATATTTAAACCTACTACTATATAATCTATCAATAAAATTCATCTCCATACCTCCAAGTTTATATTTCCATCTTAAATTATGAATTCTTTGCCATATAATCATTGTACATAACATTATTATATATACATTTTATAATAGCAACAATAGCAAATTATATATTCTATAGTTATACAAAAAAAAGGAACATATCGTTCCTTTTTTCTATTATTCATCTTGTTCTTCACATATAAAATCAGATTCATAATATTCATTATCAGATGGATCTTTATCCACTATCTCCATTTTTGAAATAGATACCTCGTAGGCTGTCCTTGTTATTACCTCTTCATCAGAAATTTTTTTTTGGTACTCTCTGCTTTGTATCCTACCCCATACTCTTATTCTGTCACCAACCTGAAGCTTTTCTGAATATCTGGCATTTCTGCCCCAAGCTATACAGGGGATATAATCAGATTTATTATAAGGTCGGTTCACTGCAATGAGCATATCGGTTATTTCCCTTCCAAAAGGGGTAGTTCTATATATCGGTCTTTTACATATGTATCCATCAAGAAAAATCTGGTTGGGATTTTTTATTTCCTCATCCGATAGGCTGATGTTTCTAGCGAATATTGTTAATATCAATTTATTGCTTCCGTCAACAAATTTATTATATGACCTGAGCTGTCCTTCAGCTACTATTTGAGTACCTTTTTCAATATCAATACCTACCATTAACCTCTCTGATACGGTAACCGGCAATTCATCTGATACATCGCTCAATCTTGGCACAATTAGATCTAAATTGTAAAAATCTTCACCAAACATTTCATGACTGTATGTCGGTTTATCCTTAACAATACCGACAATTGTCACAATATTATTAGATATTACTTTATCAACCATTTTTGACCCCCACTCCTTCCTTGCTCTTGTGTTCTTCGAATTTAATCTACACTATTATTATTCACACGACTAAAATAATATGAATATATTTGTTATTAATGTTTAATGAGTTAATATTAATTCAATAATTCTTTCATATGTATTCGTTTCGTCATCGTCAAATAGTAATAGGGCATCTTTATCTTCGACTTGGTCTAACGCTCTTTTAATGCAACTCAAATCTATATCATAATATAAAGCACAGCTTATTGAAGCCAAAGCTGAATAGATTTTATTGATTCCTAAGCCTTTTAAAGAGATGGGAACTTCAAATGGTTCAACTATTCTACCAGATTTACTATAAAATGTTCTTTGTAAACAGTAGTTAAATTTTGTAATTTCATCATATTCAATACTTGTAGCAGTTACTGCAGCCTTTTTATTTAGGCCATATGTTATCACTATATTTTCATTTTCTACATTAATTACTTGTAAAATGTTGGGTTCATCAATGTTTATTATGAATGGCTTACTTGAATTATTATTATAAATTATATTGTCAGTTGTCTGACATTCATCTATCAGTATATTACAATCGTATCTAGGCTTTATTAGCGACTCAAATCTTACTAAATCAATACTATAATTAAGCGGGATTATTGACGTGTTATTTGATAAGCATAGAAGTATATAATAAAAGAATTTTTCAGCTATTGACTTAAGTTTCTCCGATACTAAGGCATAAGTAAAGTTTGTCAGTTCTTTTTTAATAGCAGGTTGCGAAAAATAACATGCAAATATTGCATCCAACATTCTAGTGACTAAATCTCCTCTATTGTCCCCATAAATTCCCACAAAATTGATCTTTTCTAGAGGTTTCTCATATGCGAGATTTAGAAGAGCAAGATAAGCGGCCTCAATATCTTTAACTACTATAATAGGTATTGATGGATCTGAAATACTTTTATTTGTTATTATCTGGGAAGCGCCATTATTATAGGCATTATAAATATTACTTCTATTTTTTGAGTCCAAGTCGATATAAATCATGCCTGATTTTACATTAAGCGGATTAGAAGTAAAACCTTTTACACCAAGCTTGTGTCCCAAACATCCAAACATATTATCATCTCCTATATCTATCGAATAAATATATAGTTCGCTGATAATATATTTTTATGTATTTTTGGAGTTTAGCCTCAATTTGATTATAGCATTTATTAAACATTTATCATATATTTTGCCATTTATTATTAACGAGTATTCCTTCTCCCTTTATCTGCTTCTAAATGCTCTTTAATTAAATTATTAATTTTTAATGGAAATAAACTCTTTTCAATTTCTTCTAATCCTTCTAATATGTCATCAATAGCATGAGATAATTTGGCAGCTTTTTCTATTGTATCAGCTAATAAAATTGCTTTTTTTATAGTTTTCTTAAAATCGCTTTTACTCACGGCTACCACTCCACAATATTATTTATCCTTTGTACATAATATTAAACTAAGCTTATTAATTTACACTTTCTTTATGCTTTATTTGCTTCCCTGTATGGTCAATGTAATAATTATCTTTATAAATCAGCTGAGATACTGGTACCACTTCATAATCCATTTGCTGAAGCTTATTAAGTATTATAGGAAGAGCATCTTTGATATAAGTAGCATTATTATGAAATAGCACTATTGACCCATTCTTTACTTTTGATATGACTCTTTCAACTATTGCATTAGTACCGTAATCTTTATAATCCAAGGAGTCAACATCCCACTGTATAACATGATAGCCTAACTCCTTGGAAACTCTAATAAGTCTATTATTATAATCACCAAAGGGTGGTCTGAAGAGGTTGACCTTTTTTCCTGTTATTGATTCAATTCTATCTGAAGTAGTTGTCAATTCTGTCCTTATGCCTTCCTCACTTAGTTGTGACATCTTGGGATGCTTTGCTGAATGATTACCTATTTCATGACCTTCCTCATCAATTCTTTTAACCATATCAGGGTATTTATCTACCCAAAAGGCCACAAGAAAAAAAGTGGTTTTTACATTGTATTCTTTTAGTATTTTTAGTAAATCTTCTGTTTTATCTGCCCCCCAGGCCGCATCAAAACTTATGGAAACTTTTTTTTCTTCTGTATCAACACAATAAATAGGAATCATCCTTTCATTATTGACAAACACACTAATTGGTCCTTTATTGGTTCCTATTGTGTAAACAACAGAAAATATTGTCAGTAAAGCCACCAATGAAAAAATTCTCAGATGCCTTTTTCTAATAAACAATAGCTTCATATCATTACCTCCAATTATGAATCTCAATTAAATATATGATATAATTAAAGTCCAATATCCAAAATCACACAAATAAATATTGCAATGTTGTATAAAAATCAAATTATAATTATAATAGAATTGTTATTGTCATTTTTATATTTAAATGACATAATATTAATCGTCTGTACTAATATCTTATCGATTGGAGTGACGTAAATGAATATAGCGTTTTTCCTCGTAGCAAAATCAGATGTTGTTTATCTAAGCCCTAAAAATACTATGAGACAAGCTTTGGAAAAAATGCAGCATCACGGATATACAGCTGTTCCATTAATAGATCATAAAGGCAAATATTGTGGTACTATTACTGAAGGTGATTTATTGTGGAAACTTAAAAATACATCTGGCCTTACATTTGAAAATACAGATAAGATTTTACTAGAAGATGTGCCCCAACGAATAAAAAATATTGCCGTAAGAATAAATGCACAAATGGAAGATTTGCTTACCCTTGCAAGCGCCCAGAACTATGTTCCCGTGATTGACGATAATAATATTTTCATTGGAATTATTAGAAGAAGAGAAATAATTGAATACTTTGCTAAAAACTACATTTCGAATATGAAAGATATGGATTAAAAGAGTATAAAAAGCTGCCAAGGCAATTTTTTCATGATTATTATCTAGTATAATAAGCAAAATAATGCTAAATAGATTAAAATTGCTACAAATTATTATATTGTCTTGGAGGTGTGATTATGGATAATAGCGCTACAAAAAATGCTCGTAATAAATTCAAAGAAGAAGTTGCTAATCAATTAGGTATTAATTTAAAATCTGGAGATAACGGAAATCTTTCAGCTAGAGATGCGGGCAGAATTGGCGGCGAAATGGTAAGAAGAATGATAAAATCTTATGAAGAAAGATTAAAGTAATAGAAAATCAAGACATTAATAAACCGGATAAGACTAGCTCTCATCCGGTTTATTGTCATTTTGAAGGTGATATGTGATTACTTTTTTATTAACTAACCTATCTTTATCAATATTATCAATTTCACTTTCCGGAATAGTAATTGTATTTGTATCGCCATCACTGATATACTTCTTATGTGGATTCTTTTCAAAATACTTGATATAATCATACAATCCTGTACCTGCAACAAGCATTTCACTCCCCCTTACTCTTGGTAATCTCTGGGGATTAAATTTTATGCTATTTGGAGAGGGTGCTGGGTTGCTGCCAACAAGCAAAACAGCTTTATGATCATAGCTAAATCCTTCATAATTACCTGATACAACATACTTATAATCTTCCCCTTTAGGAGCAGCACCATAAGGAAGAGCCAAAGATTGCACTTCATAATCCGGGAGTATTTCTTTAGTTTTCATAACATTTTTACTTAAAGATTTTTGCACTTCTTCAATGTTGATTTTCCCTAGATTTTCATGATTATATCCATGATTCCCAATTTCATAACCATGATTTATAAGAAACTCATACTTTTCTTTAATTAAATCTTTTTGCCTGAAAGGAATAGGATAGTATATGAAAAAGCTTGCAGCTTTACCAAAATCGGGATATTTCTCACTAAAGTTCTCAAGCAATCCCACTGCACAATCTGGGTCTATCTTCATACCATCGCCGCTATCTAGCAAATTGAATTGGTTTAGTAACCCATCATCAAAGGTTATAACTACTGGAGTAAATCCTGCTTCTACATCAATCTTATTCTCAATATAATCTCTCAAACTAATCACCCTATAGCCATTATCATAAAGAGTCTGAAGATCTTTCTTGAAGTTTTCCGGAGTTCGGATCCATTCTGCCTCTTCTTCTCCAATGCCGTGATACATTAAAATCATAACCTGTCCATTTTCATTTGGCTTTATTTTTTCATAGTCTATTTGATTATTTTCAATAGCAGGTAAATTATTTTCATCTGGTTTTTCTTCATTTATGTTTCCTTCTATAGGCTTGTCTGTATTATCAGCAACAGGAATACTGGAGCTAGTGCAACCTATTAAAAACATACATAAAAAGAGATACAAAACAATAGAAATTTTTTTCATTTTTGCCCTCCATGTTCAAGCTTTACAATAATTATATCATAGGAAAACCTCTAAAACGACATTTTCTGCATGTATCCCATAATTTAACTAAAGCTTCCATTGAAAAATCAGGTTAAATTATTAATTATATGCTATTGTTTATGAATTTATACATAAAAGAAAGAAGTTCTAGTATTTTTTTTTTTCATAAGGGCAAATTATTATCAGAAATTATTTTTTTTATATGAGGAGGATAACACTATGGCATTAGGAAGCGGAAATTATAATAAAGGATTAGAAGTTCCGAAAGCCCATCCGGCTTTAGATAATATGAAATATGAAATAGCAGCAGAGTTAAATCTACCTGTTTACCAAGGCTCCGAAGATTATTGGGGTGACCTTCCTGCAAGAGATTGCGGCAGAGTTGGTGGGCAAATGGTTAAGCGAATGATAGCCATGGCTCAAGATCAAATGATAAATCAATAAATTAAAAATAAAAATCAGACATTTATTTGTCTGATTTTTATTTCTATTATGATATAATTAGAGAGTAAAGATGGTCAGAGGTGATGGTATGAATATTAATAGCAATGAAATTGCCCTTAATAAATTAATTGTTTTGTTAATTTTAAAAGAAATTGATTTGCCAATAACGATAGCGCAAATCACCAATATTGTATTGGAAAATAATCTTATTAACTATTTTGATCTTCAGCAGTGCTTGCAAGAGTTGGAAGAAGCGAATATGATTATAAAATTCGGTAACAGAGACGCTTACAAGAATACAGAGATGGGATTGAAAACTATAGAACTGTTTTTATCTCGAATTGATAATGATACAAAGTCAATAATTAAAACCTACATAATTAAGAATAAAGAAAAAATAAAATTAGAAACTCAAGTTCATTCTGACATAATAAAGAAAAGCGATACTGAATACATAGTCAATCTAAAGGTAATCGAGGAAGACATTGTGCTTATAGATCTAGATCTGAATGTTGTATCTGCTAAGCAAGCAAAATTAATATGCAACAATTGGGAAAGCAAGTACTATCAAGTCTATGATCAAATAATGAATATTTTAATCAAACAATGAAGTCAAAGCCTATAAAGCTTTGACTTCATTGTTTTGAATTATTTCAAAAACTTCTCCCACCAAATAAAGAGAGCCGCATATTACTATTATGGAATTATCTTCCACAATATCTTTAGCAGTTTCAATGGCTTGAGCTATGGATGGCACAGTATAAACCTCCCGACAAAATTCCTTTGCTTCTTCTGCCAACTCTGCTGCGCTAAGAGCTCTGTCACTTGCCGGCTCAGTGGCAATAAGCTTCCTAGCCATAGGTCCTAGAGTTCCTATGCTAACCTTATGATTTTTGTCCCTTAGCATACCCATAACCAAGATTATGTTCTTATCGTGAAAATACTTCTTTAATGCGCCGGCCAAAGCATTTACACCATCTTCATTATGAGCTCCATCTATGACTATAAGGGGATCTGAATTAATAACGCTAAGTCTGCCCGGCCATTTTACATTTTTAATTCCTTTCTTTATATGGCTTTCGCTGATGTGATATCCTAATTCCCCCAGTTCTACTGTAGTCCTGATTGCTACAGCCGCATTTAACAACTGATGATCTCCCAATAGAGGGAGCTGTATATCAGCATAACATTTGCCATTAGTACAATAATCCATAATCTGAGCTTCTAGTCCAAAGTTCTTTTGTACAACGTCTTTATCATTTACCTTTACAAGCATGCTATTTTGTTCCATGCAAATTGCTTCAATTACTTCCTCTGCTGCTGCATATCTCTGAGGATAAAGAATAGTTGTTTGTTGTTTCTTTATAATTCCTGCTTTTTCATAAGCTATTTTTTCTATCGTATCCCCTAAAATGCTCATATGATCATAGCTTATTGAAGTTATTATTGAAATCAATGAATCCAGCACATTAGTTGCATCATATCTTCCGCCAAGACCAACTTCGATTACTCCAATATCTATATTCGCATCTTTGAAATATAAAAATGCGAGAGCTGTCAAAGCTTCAAATTGCGAAGGCATCTCTTCATCTGAATTTACCATCCTCTGTATATTATCCTTTATGATAGAAACATAAGCAGCAAATACATCTTCTTCTATTCTTACACCATTTACTAAATATCTCTCTGTGATGCTGTGAAGGTGAGGAGAAATATAGGTGCCTACCTTATATCCCCCTTCCTTCAATATGCTGGATATTATAGCGGTGACAGAACCTTTACCATTCGTGCCTGCAATGTGTATTGCTTTTATTTGCTTCTGAGGATTACCCAAAAGCTCAAGAAGTCTTTTAATTCTACTCAAGCCTGGATTGCAGCCACCTTTAAGATTCACATCAACGTATTCTAAGGCTTCTTTATAATCCATATCACACCTCGTTACTTTAATCCTTTTAGCCTATCTAGTACTTTTTCCATAAGCTCTTTATATTTTTTTTCTTTATCCTTTTCTTCCTCAATTACTGCTGCAGGTGCCTTAGATAAGAATCTTTCATTACTAAGCTTACTTTTTACTCTATCTAATTCCTTCTGTAGCTTCTCCTTCTCCTTAGAAAGTCTTTCTATCTCTTTTTCTATATCTATTAAATCTTCTAAGGGAAGAAAAATTTCTGCACCCTCAATAATTATTGAAACAGCTCCATCAGATATATCTTCTTTAGATGTTTTTACAATTACTTCGGAGGAATATGCCAGTTTTTTAATATAAGGAGTCCCTTCTACCATAGCATTTATTACCTCTTCTCTATCCGAAACAATGATAGTCTTTGATTTTCTTGAAGGCAAAACATTCATTTCAGCTCTTATGTTTCTGATTCCCTTGATAGCTTCCATTATTATTTCCATATTGCTTTCTTGTGATGACGCATCAAAAGCTTCATCGTATTGAGGCCACTGACTGATCACAATCGACTCATATGTTTGCGGCAAATGCAGGTAAATCTCTTCTGTAATAAATGGCATAAAAGGATGCAAAAGCTTTATGGAGTCTCTTAATACGCATATTAAAGTAGCTTGGGCTATTGACTTAGAATCATCATCTTCTGAATAAAGACGTGGCTTTACTAATTCAATATACCAATCACAGAACTCAAACCAGATAAAGTCATATATTTTTTGTGCAGCTATTCCAAGCTCGAACTTTTCCATGTTTTCCGTGACTTCTTTTTTCAGTTTATTTAATTTGCTCAGTATCCAATAATCTGCCGTTGTAAGAGCTTCGCTGGAGGAATCAAAAATCTTATCATAATCTTTATTCTCTTCAATATTCATAAGAACAAATCTTGATGCATTCCAAATCTTATTGGCAAAGTTACTGAAAGCTTCTACCCTCTCCCAGAAAAATCTCATATCATTTCCAGGAGAATTACCAGATATCAGATTAAACCTCAAAGCATCTGCTCCATACTTTTCAATAACATCCAAAGGATCTATGCCATTACCAAGAGATTTGCTCATCTTTCTGCCTTCAGCATCCCTAATGATTCCATGTATATAAACATATTCAAAAGGCTCCCTCTTGGTATTTTCCATAGCTGAGAAAATCATCCTGGCTACCCAGAAGAATATTATATCGTATCCTGTTACCAACACGCTGGTTGGATAGAAATATTTGTAATCCTCCGTTTCCTCCGGCCAGCCTAAAGTGGAAAATGGCCAGAGCGCCGAGCTGAACCATGTATCCAGAGTATCTTCATCCTGCTTTAATTTTCCTCCACATTTTTCACAGATTTTCGGAGGATCCAAGGTTACTATAAACTCTCCACAATCCATGCAATAGTATGCAGGTATTCTATGCCCCCACCAAAGCTGTCTAGAGATGCACCAATCCTGTATATTTTCCATCCAATTAAAATAAATCTTTGAGAACCTATCAGGGACAAATTTAACCTTTCCCTCTTTTACAACTTGGATAGCTGGCTCTGCAAGAGGTTTCATTTTTACAAACCACTGTTTTGAAAGAATGGGTTCTATGGTAGTTGTGCATCTTTGGCAGTGTCCAACACTGTGACCATGCTCCTTTACAATTACTAGCAAACCTGCTTCTTCTAAATCTTTTACAATTTGCTTTCTTGCTTCATATCGATCTAGGCCGCAATATTTTCCTCCCAGTTCATTTATTGTACCATCATCGTTCATTACTCTGGGCATAGATAAGTTGTGACGCAATCCAACCTCAAAATCATTTGGATCATGTGCTGGTGTAATTTTAACAGCACCAGTACCAAATTCCATATCAACATAATCATCCACTATTATTGGTATTTCTTTATTCAACAAAGGGAGAATTACAGTCTTTCCTGCTAGATGCCTATATCTCTCATCTTCCGGATGAACTGCTACTGCAGTATCTCCCAACATGGTTTCCGGCCTTGTAGTAGCAATCTCTATAAATTCATCAGAGTCTTTTACAGCATATTTAATATGCCAAAAATGTCCCTTTTCATCATCGTATATGGTTTCAATGTCCGATATTGAAGTTTTACAATTAGGACACCAATTAATAATCCTTTCTCCTCTATATATCAAGCCTTTTTCATAAAGATTCATAAACACTTTGGATACAGCTTTAGAGCAACCTTCATCCAAAGTAAATCTTTCTCTGGTCCAATCACAAGAACATCCTAGTTTTTTCAATTGATTTATTATTCTTCCACCATATTCTTCTTTCCAACCCCACGCTTTGTTTAAAAAACCTTCTCTCCCAAGATCATATTTTGTTTTACCATCTTTGGCAAGGGCTTCAACAATTTTTGCTTCTGTAGCTATGCTGGCATGATCTGTTCCAGGTAGCCAAAGTGCTGAGTAACCTTGCATTCTTCTCCATCTGATCAGTATATCTTGAATAGTATTATCAAGAGCGTGCCCCATATGGAGCTGTCCTGTAATATTTGGTGGTGGAATCACTATAGTATAAGGTTCCTTATTATTATCTGCTTCCGGTGTGAAATATCCATTCTCAATCCATACTTTATAGAGCTTTTCTTCAACCTGTTTAGGATCATAAGTCTTATTAAGATTTTTTGTATCCTCCATTTTAATACCTCCTCATGCTTTTTAAATATAAAAAACCCTTCATCCTAATAAAAGGACGAAGGGTAAATTCGCGGTACCACCTTAATTCCGGCTAACACCGGCTCTCTTCACTATAACGGGCAGACCCGCCTGCATCTACTAGATTCAATACAGGAACTCCAAAGCTACCTTCAGCAAAATCTTACCTTGAATACCTTACAGCCTAGAGTATTCATCTCTTAAAGGTGATTATAGCCTACTCCTCTTCTTCACAGCCTTTGATATTATTCTATTTATAGCATTAACACTGAATTTTGTCAATATCCCATAAAAAACTTTTCTAGGTCGTTCCTCTTACTGATACAAATCTATAAAAATATACAAATAGGGATATAAGGTTTAAAATAACAAACATATTCATGAAAAATGATCCTATTGATAAATCAAGCATGATTGTTAAGCTAGAGATATAAAACATAATAGTTGATATTTTGCCATATATATTAGCCGGTATTACTACATCCTCACTATTATAAAGAAAATATGCGCCAAGTATCATGAACAGCTCTTTAAGAGCCATTATAATCAAGATCCAATAGCTGATTTTATTTGTAATTGAAAATATTGTTAAAACAGCTACTAGCATCATCTTATCTGCCAGAGGATCCAACATTGTTCCTATTTTAGTTATCATATTATATTTTCTTGCGATATAGCCATCCGCCATATCAGTTATGCCCGAAAATATAAAAATAAAAAGGGCTATCTTTTCACCGTTTTGTTCCATATATAAATAGCTGTATATCATCATCGGTACTAAGCCAATCCTTACTGATGTAAGCACGTTTGGTGTAATCATAGCCTACATTCCTCCAATAGTTTTTTTCTCAAATATATTTTTTCCAATATAAATTTGTTTATTAAATCTTTAATAAACATTATATGCAATTTTGCTCGCAAAACCCAGCAAAGCCCAACATCTAAACAAGCACAATTCAAAATTCTGAGAATAAACTGTAAATGATAAATATAATCTTAGGAGTGATGTCATGAAAAAATATGACAAGTTGTTATGCTTCATCATGATCTTAACAATCGTTGCTTCATTATTTAGCGGTTGCAATAAAAGTGAGTTGAAAACTATAAGGTTGAATGAAGTGGTTCGCTCAATATTTTATACTCCTCATTATGTTGCAATAAACAAAGGTTTTTTTGAAGAGCAGGGAATAAAGATTGAACTCACTACAGGTCAAGGTGCTGATAAGACCATGACAGCCTTGCTGTCAGATCAATGTGACATCGGTTTTGCCGGACCAGAATCTTGCATATATGTATATAACCAAGGCAAAGAAGATTATGCAGTAGTATTTGCTCAACTGACAAAATGCGATGGATCATTTTTAGTAGCCAGAGAGCCAGATCCCAATTTTATCTGGAAAAATACTGCAGGAAAGACTATAATTGGCGGGAGACCTGGTGGAGTTCCTGAGATGACACTTGAGTATGTATTAAAAAAGAATGGGATCATACCAGGAAAGGATGTAAATGTTATTACAAACCTTCAATTCACTGCAACAGCAGGTGCTTTTAAAGGCGGTACAGGCGATTATGTAGCACTTTTTGAACCTACTGCTTCCATGTTGGAAAAAGAAAATGCAGGCAGCATAGTATCATCTATCGGTAAAGACAGTGGTTTAATAGCCTATACGACATATTTTGCTAAAAAAAGTTATATGGAGAAAAACTCAGATATTATTCAACGTTTCACTAATGCAATATACAAAGGTCAACTATGGGTGCAAAGCAATACAGCAGAAGCTATTGCAAAAGAAATAAAACCATTCTTCCCGGATTCTGATGATGAAATCCTTGTAACAGTTGTAAACAGATACAAAGAAATTGATGCATGGAATGACAATCCAATTTCTATTCCTGAATCTTTTAATTTGCTTCAGGATGTGATGGAAAGCGCTGGTGAACTTGACAAACGCGTGAATCATGAGTTATTGTTCAATGATAAATTTGCTGAAGAAGCTGTAAAAAATATTAAATAAAATGTAACAGTTTTATGTTTAACCAATATTATGTTACTGGGACAAGAGATTTAGTCCCATATAAAACCCAATACCATATGACCTCCTAATTATGAGGACAGTGTTTACTGTCCTCATAACAATTTCTTAGTATCTTTACTTAATCACTTTTGAATCCTATTTGAATATTATAAATTGATAGATGTTTTCAAAGAGGTGGTTAAATGGAAAAGGTAGTTGAAATAATTGATATTTCTATGAACTACCATACCCTTGACGGAGAAACGAAAGCTATACAAAAGCTAAACTTAGATGTGTCCAACGGAGAATTTGTGAGCATTGTAGGACCCAGCGGATGTGGTAAATCTACTTTGCTATCGATAGTATCAGGCATATTAAAACCCTCAGTCGGTAAAGTAATGGTAAATGGTAAGGAAGTGCAAGGACCTTCTACCAGTGTTGGTTACATGCTTCAAAAAGACCATTTGTTTGAATGGAGAACTATAATAAAAAATATTACTATAGGCTTAGAAATACAGGGTAAACTTAATAAGGAAACACAAGGATCAATTGAAAAATTATTAATAGAATATGGCCTGTACGAATTTAGAAATCATTATCCACGGCAGCTATCGGGAGGCATGAGACAAAGAGCAGCCTTAATAAGAACCCTCGCAACTAAACCTGATATACTTTTGTTAGATGAACCATTCTCTGCTTTAGACTATCAAACCCGAATTGCAATCTCTGAAGAGGTTTGGCTGATATTAAAAAAGGAAAAGAAAACTGCCATATTAGTTACACATGATCTAGCTGAAGCTATCAGCATGAGTGATAGAATAATCGTGCTTACAAAAAGACCAGCAGAGATAAAATCAATTCATGAAATTAAGCTAACATGCAATAATAAAACTCCCATAACCTGCAGGGAGGCTCCTGAGTTCAGATTCTATTTCAATACTATTTGGAAGGAGCTAGATATTCATGTATGATTCAGAAAATGTCATAGTTTCTCAAGAGCATAAAAGATATTTGATGGGTCACAAAAGAAAGAATTCAGCTATAAGTTTTTCAAGATTTATTATTCTGATATTTATATTTGCCTTATGGGAAATAGCAGCCTACAAGGAATGGATAGATCCCTTCATAATGAGCCAGCCAAGCAGAATAATAAAAACCATGGCATCAATGTCAAAGGATGGGTCAATTTTGATGCATACAGGAGTTACAGTATATGAAACAATTATAGGCTTTGTATCTGGAACTGTACTTGGTACTATGATCGCTATTGCGCTTTGGTGGTCAGATTTTCTTGCCAAAGTATTGGATCCCTATTTGGTAGTTTTAAACGCTCTGCCCAAAACTGCTCTTGGACCTATTATACTTGTTTGGATTGGCGGCACAACAAAGTCAATAATCGTTATGGCTTTGCTGCTTTCTATAGTTGTAACAATAATTAATGTGTTTACCGGCTTTAGTAACTGCGATGAAGATAAAATTAAGCTTTTAAAGACTTTTGGTGCGAATAAACGTCAGATTCTTCGCAAAGTGGTATTTCCTGCAGGAATACCTACAATAATATCTACATTAAAAATCAATGTGGGCCTGTCTCTTGTAGGAGTTATTGTAGGTGAGTTCCTCGTATCAAAATCTGGACTGGGTCATTTAATAATATATGGGGGGCAAGTATTTAAAATGGACTTAGTCATGACCAGCGTTTTAATTCTCGCTATTGTAGCAGCTATACTTTACCTTTCTGTGTTATGGATTGAAAAAAAGGTGCTAAAAATGATGTGAGTCTATGACCCACATCATTTACTTTATTATATATAATAATTCAGATATATCTTTAATTACATAATCTGCCTTAACACACTCATCTTGATGATCTGCTGCTTCGCTCCAACTTACAAGGACGCTGTCAACCCCTGCATTATAAGCACATTTTATATCAAATTCACTATCTCCAACCATCAAAGCCTCTTCTTTTTTGGCTCCTAGTCGGGCTAATGCCTCTAATATCGGTTCCGGTTCAGGCTTATGCTTTTCAGTGTCTTCTAAAGCCACTACATCATCAAAGTATTTTAGCAAATCAAATAATTCAAGACCTCTCTTGGCCAAGATTTTACGTTTTGAAGTTACTACCATCGAATGGCAACCCATCTTAGACACTTCAGCTAATACATTTTCAACATCACCAAAAATCTCTACTCTATCATCATGTATGCTTTCATTATATTCTATATAGGTTTTAAACATTTCTTCTGCTTTTTGTTGAGAAAACCTTTTTAATGTTATCATTAAAGGTTCTCCAAAAAACTTAAGGATTTCAGAGTCATTTAAATCTATATCTAAATGTTTCTTTAACGTATATTGAAATGATTCAATTATTAACTTATTGGTATTTAATAATGTTCCATCCAAGTCAAATAGTATATATTTGTATTTCATAGCTTGTATCAACTCCTTCCCACAATATTTTATCATAGTCTTTGGATTATAGTGATGAAATTTATCAAATTGTATAATATAATTACAAACAGAGGCAGGTGGTATAATGTTTGATATATTATCCTGGTTTTACAGATACATATTTATTTTTTTGCTGGCATCTTTTCTTCTAACAAGTATTTCAATATATTTTTATGAAAAGAAACAGTTCCAGCCCTTTTTGTCTGTAATTATTGTTGTTACGGCTGCATCATCTTTTGCACTTTTATCGCTTTTTGAAGAAGTTATAGGCTATAAGGCAGTATATATAGGCTCGATTTTTTGTTTTCAATATATAATTACTAGAATTTTATTTATTAAAGTATTAAAGATAAAGGATTTACTTCTATTTGACACAGTAAATATGCTCCTTGCCATAGGTCTAGTTATCCTTTATCGACTAAGCCCTGATTATGCCATAAAACAAACCATGTTTGCTCTATTGGGAGATATAACGTATTTCTTAGTATTTTATATTCTACGAAAGATAGATTTACAAAAGGATTATTCAAAACAGCTAGGCATTTTTATTTTATTAACTTTAATAATTACACAGCTTTGGGGGGTTCAGATTTCCGGTTCAAAAAACTGGATTGAAATATTTAGTTACAGATTTCAGCCTTCTGAATTTCTAAAAATCATTTTTATAATTTATATATCCACTCTCTTTAGAAAAGGTATCAACAATAATGTTTTATGGCGTTCAAGTGCTTCAATAGTTATTGCTGCAGCTTTCTTTGCACTACAAAGAGATTTAGGTTCTGCATTGATATTCTTTATCGTATACTTAATCCTTTTATTTGTTATGGATGAGCAAATCTATCCTACAATAATATCCACCACAGCAGCAGTTGTAATGGCCATCATTAGCTTCCATGCCTTTGCTCATATAAAATCCAGAGTGGAGGCTTGGCTAAATCCTTGGAAATATGTTTCTGGTAAAGCATATCAAGTAACTCAATCTCTCTTTGCTATAGCTAGCGGTGGGTTGCTGGGAACAGGTCTCAATTTAGGAAGTCCTAAGTTCATACCAGCAGTCCATACAGATTTTATATTTTCTGCAATATGTGAGGAAACAGGTATAATCAGCGGCATAATAATACTCCTCCTATTATGCATGGTCACATTAATTGGTCTGAATTTTAGTACCAATTGTAAAGATACAAATAATAAGCTTATTTGCCTGGGGCTCTCCTCCATGACCGGCTTTCAGACTTTAATAATAATTTCTGGAGTTTTAAATATAATACCAATAACTGGTATAACTTTGCCCTTCATAAGCTATGGTGGCAGCTCTTTATTATCCCAGATTATGAATATTGGTATTTTGTACTTTATAAATACTAGTGAGATAGGTGAAAGAAATGAATGATTCTGCCAAACGTCAAAAATTAATTAAATGGTTTTTTATAATTTCTTTTATTGGGATAGGTATATACTTATTAGTTTTCAATTTTTTTCAATCAAAATATATATCTTCTAACTCATATAATAAAAGATTAAGAAATGAAAATGCAGATATTATCAGAGGAGATATTCGAGATAGAAATGGAGTGATTTTAGCAAGTAGCAAGGTCTATAAAAACACGATACAAAGAAATTACGCTTACGGCCGTCATTTTTCACATGTCATTGGATATTCTGGAAAAGCATTGGGTTCTACAGGTATTGAAGCTCTATACAATCAAGAGCTATCCTCTGCAAACACCATAGAAACTATAAAAAGTAAAGCTAAAGGAGAGAGAATCAAGGGGAATACAGTAAAATTAACATTGGACAAAATATTGCAAACATATTCTTCAGAATTGCTGAAAGGAAAAAAAGGAGCGATAGTAGCTCTCAATCCAAAAACTGGTGAAATACTTGCTCTTATCAGCAAGCCCGATTATAATCCATCAAATGTGACAGAAAATTGGAGCAATCTAATCGAAGATAAAAATAGTCCTCTCTTAAATCGTGCCATAGATGGAATATACCCACCAGGTTCAATCTTTAAAGTAATTACCCTTTCTGCTGCTTTAAACAATAATCTCGAAAAATATGAAATAGCATGTAATGGCAAAATAAATATTGGTGGTTATGAAATTAAGGATAGTAATGATAAAGGTCATGGGCAGATTAGCTTAAATAAGGCTTTCACATTATCATGCAACTCTTATTTCGTAAGTTTGGGACTTAAGTTAGGGAATAATACCATGTTCAATGAAGCCACAAAATATAAATTCAATAAAGGGATTCAAGGAGATATAAAATCTAAGGTTAGCAGCTTCACTAAAAAGAAGGATGATAAATCTCTGGCCCAGCAATCCATTGGTCAAGGTGATGTGCTGATTACACCTATTCATGCTGCAGCTATAGCTGCAATTATCGCAAATGATGGAGTCTTAGTATCGCCCTATATTGTCTCAGAAATAACTAATATGGATGAAAAATTAATTAAAAGCTTCAAAGCTAAGACCGGTGAAAAGATTATTAATAAGGATAAAGCGG
Organism: Lutispora sp.; assembly: GCA_028709965.1. GTDB lineage: Bacteria > Bacillota > Clostridia > Lutisporales > Lutisporaceae > Lutispora. The sequence goes on along the minus strand of JAQUTA010000017.1, from coordinate 7,470 downwards.
AAATTATTAAAGATATGATGGTTGATGTAATACAGTCTGGAACAGGAAAAAGTGCAAGAATCAGAGGAGTAAGTGTGGCTGGTAAAACAGGAACAGCAGAAAATCCTCATGGAAAACCTCATTCATGGTTCATCGGTTTTGCACCTTCAGAAAACCCTCAAATAGCAATAGCGGTCATAGTTGAAAACGGAGGAAGTGGTGGTAGCATTGCTGCTCCCATAGCAAACAAGGTTATGAAGAAAGCTTTGGTCAATATAAAAAAATAAGGGAGAACCTAACAGTGGCTCTCCCTTATTTTAATCTTCTATAGTTTCTCTTTTTTTGCTTTAACTTTCTGCATAACTAATACTGTAGCAATAACTATAATGCCTATTGCATCTGTATATACTCCTGGATATATAGACAGAAGGCCTGCTACAAACAATATCAAACGGAATAATATATTAACATTAGTAAAAATATAGCCTTGCATTGCTACACCAATACCCAACATACCGATAATTGAAGTGATAATAATCTGAATAACACCTATAGCAGTAGTGTTAATCATCAATATTGATGGGCTTAACACAAATATATATGGTATTATAAATGCTGCTATCGCTATCTTGCTAGCGGTTATACCTGTCTTTAAAGGATCACCGCCTGATATAGCTGAGCCCGCAAAAGCCGCCAAAGCAACAGGTGGTGTAATATCGGCAACTATCCCGAAATAGAACGTAAACATATGAGCTGCCAAAGCAGGTACACCAAGCTTCATAATAGCAGGAGCAGCTATAGTTGATGTTATTATATAATTAGCTGTAGTCGGTGCTCCCATTCCAAGTATCAAAGATGTAATCATAGTAAACACCAATGTTAGAATCAGATTTCCACCTGCTAAGCTAACAAGACCATTACCAAGCTTTAAGCCTAAACCAGTTAAGGTTACAGTTCCTACTATTATACCTGCAGAAGCGCAGGCTATTGCTACTCCAAGTGCACTCTTGGCACCAGACTCTAATGCTTCTAAAAGCATTTTTAAGTTCAACCTTGTTTCTTTTCTTATGGCTCCTGCCACTACTGAAATTATTATACCGTATAATGCAGCCTTTATAGGTGTAGCACCATTCATAAGAAAGTATACGATTGCAATTATGGGTAATAACAAATATCCTCTTTGAAACATTACCTTTGTAAATTTTGGAAGTTGTTCTGCTTTCAACCCTTTTAAGCCCGTTTTTCTAGCTTCTAGGTCAATCATAATCCAAATTCCAGTAAAATATAATATAGCAGGTATGACTGCCGCTTTAGCGATTGTAATATAAGGCACTCCAATAAATTCTACCATTAAAAATGCTGCAGCACCCATTATAGGGGGCATTATCTGTCCACCGGTAGAGGCGGCGGCTTCTACAGCACCGGCAAACTCAGGTTTATATCCTAAGCTCTTCATAAGAGGAATTGTGAAGCTTCCTGTGCCAACAGTGTTAGCAACAGAACTACCTGAAATCGTTCCTGTCAAGGCACTGCTTAAAACAGAAACCTTAGCAGGTCCTCCTACTGCTTTGCCTGCGATAGAATTGGCCAAATCAATAAAGAATTTACCTATGCCTGTTTTATCTAAGAAAGAACCAAATAATATAAACAAAAATATAAACGTAGAGGAAACACCTATGGGTATTCCCAATATTCCCTCAGTTGTATAATACATATGGCTCACTATCCTAGATATGGAATAACCGCGATGGTTCAAAAACCCGGGCATGTAAGCTCCAAACTTTGCATACAGCAAGAATGTACTTGCAATTATTACAATAGGCAATCCTACAACCCTTCTTGTGGCTTCAAGAACCAATAATATTGCTAAGGAAGCTACTATAATGTCTAAGGTTGTCTGCTCACCAGCACGATAAATTAAAGCTTCATAGTTAAAACTTATATAAAGACCTGCAATAGCTCCTAATATTGCAAGGCAAACATCACTCCAATGCATTTTGTTCCTTGGCATACTCGATTTAGCAGGATATAGCAAATATGCAAGAACAAGAGCAAAGGAGAGATGTATTGATCTTTGTATCTGAGCTGGCAAAACTCCTGTAAATGCAGTGTATAAATGGAATAAAGAAAATAATATGGCTAGAACTGCTATAAATCTTCCTGTAAGACCGGCAATCTTTCTATAAGCTGATTCCCTGTCATATTTAGCCAAAATTTCATTAAAATCTATCTCTTTTACCTCTTCTTTTAGGTTTTTTTCGTCACTCATGATTTAACCTCCTTAAGAGTGCATATAGTGATACTTTTTTTATTTTAAATGCTGCTGATTTCCCTGGTTCCACAAAGCTGGATAATAAATACTTTTTATCATTAATATACAAGCTGTGGTTTGCAATTGTTCCAACAAATATTGAAAATGAGTCCATCTTTATATTCAAATTATCGATATGCACCATTCCGTCTTTTAAAACTGGTTTTTGTTTATAATCATCAAAATCAGGCATGCCTGCCCCATAAGAATAAAAAGTTGTTTTATAAACAACAAAATAATCATCTATGATCCTGTAATACTCATTTACAGGCATTCTATTTACAGAGTGAATAAAACTTGTATAAAACTCTTTATTATCAAAGACTCGATCAGTAAAAACAATCTTACCGGTTTGAACATCAGTAATAGTAAACATGCTGACCAAAGGTATAAAAAATACTATTGCAATTACTATAGCTATAATACTAAATACTATTCTATTAGCTTTCATGTGAAAATACCGGGCCGGATATCACCGGCCCGGTTATCCTCCCTGTTTACTTTATTAAGCCTTTTTCTTTAAAGAATTTCTCTGCACCTGGATGGAACGGTATGGAAATACCATTTACAGCCTTTTCCAAAACCAATTCCTTTCCTTTTGCATGGGCTTGTGCAAGCTCAGGCTGATTATCGAATAATGCCTTTGTAATTTTGTATATTGTATCCTCTGAGGCTTGTGAATTAGTTGCTAATGTAGCCATAACTGCAACAGTCTTAACATCGGAAGTCTGACCATTATAGGTGCCTGCTGGAATAACATACTCTACAAAGAATGGATATTTCTGAGTTAAATTCTTAATAGCATCATCAGTCAGTGAAACCAATGCTATCTTATTTTGTGCTCCAATATCCTGTATTGCAGCATTTGGAATGCCTGATGTTACGAAGAAACTTTCTATGTGTTTATCCTTGAAGGCATCAGCAGATTCAGCGAAAGATAAGTAACTAACGTTCATATCATTATAAGTAAGTGCAGTAGCGTCCAATATCTGTCTTGCGTTTGCTTCAACGCCGCTGCCTGGAGCTCCGACAGAAACTTTTTTGCCCTTTAAATCGTTAACGCTGGTTATGCCACTATCAATAGAAGCAACAATTTGTACAATTTCAGGATATAAGGTAGCTATCCCTCTTAGATTTTCAATCTTTGCATCTTTAAAAGCTTCTTCTCCCTTATAAGCATAATCTAACATGTCATTTTGAAGAATTGCTAGCTCTGCTTCGTTTTTACCAAGCAGCTTGCAATTTTCAACAGATGCACCTGTTGCCTGAGCAGTGATATTCATGTTTTCAATTTTTGTGTTGAAAATTTGAGCCATTGCCCCACCAAAGGGATAATAGGTTCCAGAAGTTCCTCCTGTTGCTAGAATCATGTTCACTTTGGCTGGTGCACAAGCAGTGACCACTACTGCAAACAGAAACATTAATGCTAATACGATTGCAATTCTTTTTTTCATAAAACCCCTCCTAAATAAATTTAATATACTTGCAATATAATTGTAATATTGCTGTAACATAAAATAACAAAAAAAAACCGAAACTTACGTCATTGTTAGAAAATTATGAAATTTATTACAAGCTAAAATGGATTTTCATACTCTTCTATCTTAACAAGCAATCTTCTTATGAAGGTCTTCACATTAATCTTTCCTCCCGCCTTGCTCTTACCTCTAATGAAATCCATTTCATTTTTGATCTCTATATAATCAAATAACGAAGAGCTGTAAAGTACGAATTTTTCATTTGCAAAATCTTCGATGCCTAAAGTAGCAATATTTTTAATTGCCTTGCCTACTGCTCTCCTTATTCTCATTTCTACTGTTTTACTATCCAAATGTATGTTGGCAGTGTTAGAAGAGTATTTCTCCTGAACAATTCTAAACAAATCTGTTAGCTGCATCTCTTCAAGAGAATAGTTTAGTTCTCTATCTTCAATAAGAATAGTACATATCTTCATTATATCCTTGCTTCCAAGCTCACCTATAATCCCTATATCAGATAATATTTGATTCAAGAATTTTTTATTCATCTCCTTACTGTCGTATTCACCCAAAACGTCATCCCTTCTCAACTGTAAGGCAGCAACCTCAATTGCTTGAAAAGTTCTTCGGAGGGTTAAATATTCCTTTACCTTCTTTATTACATTAACCACCTCTATTACATTTATGGGCTTATTAATAAAAAATTCTATGCCGTTTTCATAGGCCTTCCCAATAATATCTTTAGAACTTACCTGAGATAGCATAATAAAAACACTTCTAATATTCATGGATTTAATCTTCTTTACTACAGCAATACCATCTTTCATGGGAAGAAGTAAGTCAATCATAACAATATCAGGTCTATAGGCCATTATCTGCTCTTCTCCCTTTATTCCATTATCGCTTTCAGCCACAACCTCACCCAAATCATACTGCTCAATTATTTTTATTAAGACACTTCTTACGCTTCTATCATCATCTATCACTATAAAATTATGCATTACTGTTACCTCCCACTTGTTAATTCTTTTAATGGAAATTCAAGTATAAATTCTTTTTCTCCTTTTTTAAAAAAGTTTATACTTATAATACCATTTAAATGATCTGTTAGCATTTTTACATGTGCAAGGCCAAGACCGGTTGATACCAAACCTGTATTTGGATCAAATTTAGAGGTATAACCAGGTTCAAAAATTAATTCTTTTACATTATTATCAATTCCTTTTCCATTGTCCATAATTCTAAAAACAGCTTTATCTGAATGTATTTCACTGACTACAGTGATATAAGAATTATCATTAGAGCATGCTTCTATTGAATTCTGTATTAGATTATTAAGTATAGATATAATAATGAAAAACTTATCTGTTTCAAAGTCTCTTTTAACTATAAAAGATAGCTTTATATCTTTATTAAGTCCTTCAACATAGCGTACAAACAACCCTTGTATAACATTAAAGATTTCACTTACTTTCATTTCATTTCCTGTTTCTCTAGCAGGAAGTATCTTTTCCATATTGAGGACTATTCTATTATAGTCTTTTTTTATTTCATGAATCTGTATTGACAGTTCTAAAGAATCTGACTTTAGCTGCTCTGTTTCTATATCATCTAGAGTATTACCATCATTTAATCTATTATAAATTGAATAACTTTTACCCATAGCATTCTCAATATCTTGCATAGACTTTTTAAGAAAAAAGATTTCAGATTTCATCTTAGCTGTAATTACAATTAAGTCATTATATCTTCTTTGATGCTCTTCCTTAATAATTATTAGGTTGTAATATTTTATTATCCAAAATAAGCAAAGGATTATGGACGATCGTATTATAGCGGTGAGCACCACTGTTTCCAATATAGATTCAAATGGATTAGTTACAAAATGATTTCTTAAAATTAATTCCAGAAAATTTGAGGAAACATCTGCAAAGATAATAATAAATAAAAAATGCAGAGGCTTGTCCACATGACCCCTTAAATTCAGCCGATCAATTATGATACCATAGCAAATATAAAAAAATGAAGCCGGTATATGTCTGGAAAGTGAAGCGTCAAAGCCCATTTTATGCAATATTACATCTATAACAACCCTAGTGATTAAAACAAAAACAGCAACCAAAACAGCCGTATCCGCAATGGTAAGATTTCTAAAGTACAATAGCAAAAATGGAAATAAAATAACAGCTATAGTGATTCGAAATTCAGTACCAAAGGGATAAAAATGTATCTGCCCCATTATCGCGGTAAGAAATGCTACAATAAGCATTTCTTTTAGGTTTTTATTCATCAAAGCACACATCCTGGAGTTTATTCTTATTCATACTATCATTCTATAATTAATAAGTGATTTTGTAAAATTCTTTGTTAATATTCAATTTTATCTATTTCAGAGCCAATAATCTTTATTCCTCTTTCAATATCATCAATTCTTACCCGAGAAAAACCCAATCTGAACGTATTCTCCTCCTCATTATTTATATAGAATATATCACCAGGAGTAAAAATCACATCTTTTTTAATGCATTCATTTAAAAGACTTCGAGAGTTGATACCTCTTAACTTCATAAATATATGCAGCCCACCATCACCATAAAGTTCGGCCTTTGGAATATATTGTCTAACGGCAGACACCGCTAGTTCATATTTTTGTTTGTATAACTTCCTAGCCTTTTTGATGTACTTCTCAAAATAACCTTCTCTTAAAAATTCGTACAGTACTGCTTGATCTATAAAAGAAGTATGAATGTTTCTGCTTCTCTTAACACTCTCAAGATAATCAATTAAATTATTGTCTGCCAAGATCCAACCGATTCTTAGGCCTGGGAAAAGGATTTTTGAAAAACTTCCAATATAAATTACGCCATTGCTCTTACCACCTATTGCAGCAATAGGTGCCATATGGGAGCCAAAATATCTAAGCTCCTCATTAAATCCATTTTCGATAATAGGAATATCATAGTGCATTAAAGTTTCAAAAAATTCAATGCGTCTTTCCCATGGCATTGTAATTCCTGTTGGGTTATGGTAAGAAGGAGTAATATATGCTAGCTTAACAGTGTTTCTCTTAATTATTTTTTTTACTTCTTCTATGCTTATTCCATCTCTATTCATGGCTCCGCCCAATATATTAAGCTTCTTTAATCTCATTATCTTTAGAGCAGTGTTATGAGTCGGATTTTCGCAAAGAATCGAGTCTCCTTCTTCCAAAATAGAGGATAGCAGCATCTCAAAAGCCTCTGTAAAACCGTTAGTTATCAATAAGCTTTTGCCTTCGATGTTAATTCCTTTGCTCTCCACATACCCCATTAAGTAATCCAGCAAAGGCTTATATCCTTGCGCATATCCATAATTCAATATTTTATGGCCTTCTAGATTCAATATATTCATAAAAGCTCTTTTAAAATCTTCCATAGGAAAAAGTTGTGGATCCGGTGAAATGCTGCTCATTGGAATCATATCCTTCTCCCAAGTTGCTTCCTGCTTGACAATATCCAAGGCTCTAGCTTCTTCAGCATACTCATTTATTCTGGGTTCCCATTTAATAAACCATTCGTGACTTCCGCTAACATTAATATTTGAGACAAAAGCTCCCTTGCCCTTAACAATATTAATGAAACCATCATCAACTAAGGATTCATAAGCTGATATCACAGTGTTTCTGCTAACTTTCAGCATAGAAGAAAGTTCTCTGGATGAAGG
>JAQUTA010000001.1 GCA_028709965.1 Lutispora sp. | reverse complement strand
TATCCAAAGCTTCAGATAAAGATGATATTAGAACATTTATAGTTACAGGGGATAGGGATGCTTTCCAACTTATCAATGAAAATGTTCATGTGCTCATGACCAAAAAAGGCATAAGTGAAATGGAAGAGTTTGATAGGGAAAAATTAATGTCTCAATACAGTGTCTCACCGGAGCAAGTGATTGAACTTAAGGGTCTTATGGGAGACTCTTCGGATAATATTCCCGGCGTGCCCGGTGTGGGTGAAAAGACTGCATTAGAGCTTATCAAGCAGTTTGGCACTGTTGAAAATTTATTGGACAATACAGCCAATATCAAGAAAAATAAAGTCCGAGAAAATGTAGAGAATAACAAAGATATGGCAGTGCTCTCCAAGAGATTGGCAACTATAGTTACAGATATACCATTGGATGTGCATATGGAGGATTTTATATATAAAGAGCCGGATTATAAAGCTTTGGCTGAACTATATAGCATGTTGGGTTTTAAAAGTCTTTTAGAAAAGATAAAAAATGCAACATCCGATAATGAGACTATAGAATTAGCGCCGGACATAACCGTAAATGAAGTCGAAGATTTGTTAGAAATAAAAGAGATATTTGACAGGGTAGCAAAGGAAGGCAAGATAGTATTTAAGGTATCTCAAAACCTTGCTGGAGAGCCGGACTTTTTGTATTTGGCTGTAGAAGACCAGCAATATTCTATTAAAATAGACGGGTTATCAAAGCCTCTAATAAAGCAGATAATTGAGGATAGCGAGATCCAAAAAGCAGGTCATGACATTAAAACCGATATAGTTTTATTAAAAAGCATAGGCATCGATTTGGAAAATGTAGAGTTTGATAGCATGATAGGAGCTTACTTACTAAATCCTTCAAAGCCTGATTATAAGCTAAAGAATATATACAATGAATATTTTGGAGCTGAAATACAAGATTATGAAAGCAAAGAAGGGGATAAGGGGCAAAATTACTGCAGCAGTGTCAAAGCAATTTCTCAGCTTATTAAGCCCATTAGTGAAAAAATAGTGGAAATGGGAATGGGAGACCTCTACAATGACGTTGAGATTCCACTGATAGAAGTATTGGCAGATATGGAGCATGAGGGCTTCAAAGTAGACAAGGAAAGATTGCAGGAGCTTTCTTCCTTATTCTCAGAAAGACTTTCTAGACTCACAAAAGAGATATATGAGCTAGCAGGAGAAGAGTTTAATATTAACTCAACAAAGCAATTGAGTGTAATACTTTTTGAAAGACTTTCGCTACCTCCAATTAAAAAAACAAAAACAGGTTATTCCACAGATGTGGAGGTTTTAGAGCGGCTCTCAGATAAGCATCCTATTATTGAAAAATTATTGGAGTACAGGCAGCTGCTAAAAATAAAATCAACCTATGTTGAGGGTTTAATAAACATAATAAATGAAAGAACCGGAAAGATACATTCTAAGCTCAATCAAACGGTTACAGCCACCGGAAGACTTAGCAGTACAGAACCAAATCTTCAAAACATCCCTGTAAAGACGGAAAATGGGAGAGAAATAAGGAAGGTTTTTGTTCCTCAAAGTGAGGATTATGTTTTAGTGGATGCAGATTATTCCCAAATAGAGCTGAGGGTTTTAGCCCATATTTCCGAAGATAAAGGCTTGATACAATCCTTCATCAATAATGAAGACATTCATAAAAGGACCGCTTCTGAAGTTTTCGGAGTGGATTGTGAATTGGTCAGTTCTCTTATGAGAAATAGAGCGAAAGCAGTTAATTTTGGAATAGTATATGGCATCAGTGACTTTGGCTTGTCTAGGGATTTGAAGATTCCCAGAAAAGAAGCAAAGCTTTATATTGATAGCTATTTTGAAAGATACCCCCTTGTTAAGAAATATATGGAGGATATTGTAAAGCTAGGCAAAGAAAAGGGATATGTGACTACAATTTTAAATAGGATAAGATATATTCCTGAGCTTTCATCTTCAAATGCGGTGCAAAGAAATTTTGGTGAAAGAATGGCCATGAATACCCCTATTCAAGGGAGTGCAGCTGATATCATAAAGGTTGCTATGGTAAATGTTTATAAGGAGTTAAAGACTAGAAAAATGAAATCTAGACTTATATTGCAGATACATGATGAACTAATTGTAGAAGCTTATAAGGACGAAGTTGAAGAAGTAATGAAAATTGTAAAGGAAAAGATGGAGAAGGCCGTAATCTTGAAAGTACCAATTACTGTAGATATAAAATCGGGGATGAGCTGGTACGATACAAAATAAAACTGAGATAGCATTATGGAGGCAGTTTAATGATTATTGGTTTAACTGGAGGTATTGCCAGTGGCAAAAGTACTATTTCTTTAATATTGAAAGAACTTGGAGCATACATTATTGATGTTGATGAAGTGGGAAGAAATGTTGTACAAAAAGGTGAAAAAGCATATAATGAAATAGTCCAATATTTTGGAGACCAAATAGTAATGGCTAACGGAGAAATAAACAGGAAAATTCTAGGGCGTATAGTTTTTTCTAATGAAGAAGAGCTCAAAATGTTAAACTCTATAACTCACCCTCAGATAATTGCCAAGGTGAAGGAAATTATAGAGCAGCATAGATCTAATGGGAATGAAGTAATTGTAGTGGATGCAGCCATACTTATTGAAATGGGGCTTAACTCAATATGTGATAGTGTCTGGCTCGTTACAGTGGATAAAAAAACTCAGCTTCAAAGGCTCATGGAAAGGGATAGATTTTCATATGATGACGCGCAAAACAGGATAAATGCTCAATTCAGTGATGACAAGAAGTCCCAATATTCGGATGTCATCATCGACAATACAAAAAGTCTAGAAGAATTGAAAGCATGTTTAAAGCAATTGTGGGATAATACAGTCAAAAGGGGAGAAGTTGTTGATCAATAGGAGAAAGAGAAGAAGATTAGTTGTTATAATATTTATTGCTTCAGCTTTATACATATTAAGCATGAAAATTCCCTACCTGTTAAAGGCCATATATCCAATAAAATATGAGAATATTATAAATAGAAATGCCGATGAATATAAACTGGATCCGTACCTAGTTGCAGCTATAATTAAGGTGGAAAGCAGGTACGATTCCTTTGCCAAATCCAATAAAGGAGCTTTGGGCTTGATGCAGATAAAACTTTCCACAGGTAAGTGGATAGGAGAAAAGCTCGGAATTAAGGGCTTAGATGAGGAAGTGCTCTACGATCCTGAAATAAATATAAAAATGGGATGTTGGTACCTAAATTATCTTCTGAAGTATTATAACGGGGATTTGCAACTAGCTTTAGTTGCATACAACGGAGGTCAGGGGAATGTAAGCAAGTGGCTGAAAGACAGTAACTTCAGTGACAACGGTGTTACATTAAAAGTTATACCTTTTGAAGAAACTAGGCTTTATGTTGAAAAGGTTGGAAAAACCTATAAGATATACAATAAGATATATAAAAGCTCTAATTAACAAATGAAAGGAATGAAATTAATTGTCTGAAATAAGAAGTTTAGCTGATGTAAAAAAGCTTGCATTAGACCCTAATAGGCAGCTTTATTCTGCCAGTGAACAGGAAATTTTAGATGGATATACCACAGATATTTATTTTGTGAGAACCGTAGATATTTTAGATTCCATGGGTATAGCTGATAAAATAGTCACTGCAGAAATATTTCCTAGGAAGCCAGGAATATTCGTAGGCATTCAAGAGGTTTACAATATCTTAAAGAATAAGGATTTGGAAATATGGGCTTTGCCTGAAGGCGAAAGCTTTCATAGCAAAGAAACTGTGATGAGGATTACAGGACCCTATAGAGAGATTTGTATATATGAGACAATAATATTAGGTATACTTGCCAGCTCTTGCGGCTGGGCTACGGCAGCCAAAGAATGCAGAGAAGCATGCAAAGACAAGCCCTTTATTGTTTTTGGATCAAGGCATGTTCATCCATCTGTAGCTCCTGTTATGGAAAGAGCTGCTGTAATCGGTGGAGCCAATGGAGCCAGCAATGTGCTGGCAGCTAAACTATTAGGTGTAGAACCGTCGGGAACTCTTCCCCACGCATCATTTCTAATAGCAGGAGATACTTTGCCTGTTGCCTTAGCTTATGATAAAACTATGCCAAAAGAGCATAAGAGAACTGTTCTTATAGACACCTTTAAAGATGAAGCAGAAGAAGCATTGCGAATCGCAAGAGCTCTTGGTGAAAATCTATATGGCATAAGGTTGGATACTCCCAGCGAAAGAGGGGGAGTAACAGTAGAATTAGTAAAGGAAGTAAGAGCACGCCTTAATCTTGAAGGCTTTAGTTATGTTAAGATATTTGTATCAGGAGGCTTATACCCTGATAAAATTAAGCTGCTAAGTGAGGCCGGTGCAGATGCCTTTGGAATAGGAAGCTATATATCGGGAGCTTCAGCAATAGATATGACCATGGATCTTAAGGAGATTGATGGAAAACCAATAGCTAAGAGGGGAAGAATTCCTGGCAGAGTAGAAAACCCCAAATTAGTAAGACTTAGATAAATAGCATACCGAGGAGAAGAATTATTTTATGAAACAGAAATTTATTTTGTTAGCATTGTTGATCATTCTTTCATTGCTTTTGATGTCTTGTTCAGAACCAGAAATACAGGGAGGCACCGAGGTGCGTATAGATAACGAAAGTCCCGGTGAAGGTGGACTTATTAATATTGGATGCATCGAGCCTTTAAGCTTCAATCCTCTGCTGGTAAACAGCAAAAGCTATGGAGATATTTGCAAACTTCTCTTCAATGGTCTTGTGGAATATGATACCAATTTGAAGCCAGTGTTTGTATTGGCTGAGACAATCAATTTTGTGGAAGGCACAGGTCAAGCTATAGTGAAGCTTAAGGAAAACTTACGTTGGAGTGATGGAGTTAGCGTGACTTCAGCAGACGTCAAGTTTACTCTCGACTCCATAAAAAGTGCTCAGGATTCGGTATACAAATTGAAGCTCAACCACATTGTTTCTTATCAAATAGTAGATGATGTAAATATCAAAATAAACTTTGGAAATACTGCATATAACGCTATGGATGCATTAAGTTTTCCTATTATTCCAAAACATATATTTGGAATAAACCCAAATGCAACACCATTGGGAACAGGTCCATATAAAGTTGTCTCCTATAGCAAACTAAAGAACATGACATTAGAGCCAAATGAGTACAGCTTGCAATCTAATAAACCGTATATTACTAAGATTAAAGTTAACTTTATAAAGGATATTGACTCTTTTGATACTGCATTTCAATCAGGGCAAATAGACATTATAAATGCATCTTCATATGACTGGGAAAAATATGAAGAGTTGAGAGAGGTGAACACCTATAAATACCTCTCCAGAGACTATGAATTTATAGCTGTTAATTTTCAAAATCCGGTGCTGGCAGAGAAAGAAATAAGGAAAGCCCTGATGTATAGCATAAATAGAAAGAGCATCATAGAGAAGTACCTGTTGGGAAATGCTCTAATAACTGATACACCTATAAGATATGATTCCTGGATGTTTGATGGAGATATTAATAAATATTTCTATAACAAAGCTGATGCACAGTATGCCATCAATAATGCTGGTTTTTCCTATAATGAAGCTTCTAAAACTTTTGAAAAAGAAATAGATAATAAAAAACAGGAGCTTAGGCTATCGCTTATAACCAATTCAGAAAACGATTACAGAAGAAAAGCTGTAGAGGAAATTAAAAAAAGCCTAGAGGATATTGGGTTTATAATTGATTTAAAAATATTGCCTTTTGAAGAATTAAAAAAGCAAATAGATTCAAAAAAATTTGATTTAGCTCTGGTAGGTATGAATTTTTCACCGGAGGCAGATTTATATGATTTTCTCCATAGCTCTCAAGCCGCAGGAGGAAAAAATTACGGTGGGTATGTCAACTCGCGTGTTGATTTGTTATTAGAACAATCTCATAATGTTCTAACTCAAGAGGAAAGATATGTTAACTATGTGGAACTGCAAAGAATAATTAAGGATGAATTGCCTGTTTTGAGTCTTTTTTATAAAGAATATGCTTTGGCAATGAGAAGTAAAGTAAAAGGAGAAATTCAAGCTGACAGCGAAAATTTGTTCAGAACTTTTAATAACTGGTATATTACTGAGCCATTAAGGCAGAATGAATAAAATGTTATTGACATAACTTTATGTAGATTATATAATTATCCATGTAGCAAATTTATAAATATTTTGCGGGTGTGCTGGAATTGGCAGACAGGTACGTTTGAGGGGCGTATGTCGAATGGCGTATGGGTTCAAGTCCCATCACCCGCACCATATATGAATGATTGAACTTCAAGGTTAAAAACTTTGAAGTTTTTTTATGCTTATCAGAATCAGGAATTTACTGATTTTACATCTTCATTTTAAAAGGATTTTCATACCTTGTGTAGAATATAGATAGACATATAAATCTTTAGGGTGGTATTATGCTTACATTAAACATAGAAATTGAAGGATTTTTTTTTAGAGATATAAAGAAGGATGAATTGGATTTTGTCCTAGAACTATATAACGAAACTGATGATTCAATGTTTGCTACTGGAAGAGATAAACAATTATCCATAGAAGATATGGAAGAAAAATACTTGGAGGTTTTAATTAACAGCCATGAGTTTTTTACAGGAATCTTCTCAAAAGATAATGATGAGCTAGTAGGAGTTATAAAAGGTCGCATTGATTATGATAACAGCGAAGAGGCTTGGATTTCATCATTTTTAATAAAAAAAGACTTTAGAAATGCAGGGATAGGTAACAAAAGTATTAATGCTTTTATAACTTTCATGGGCAAAACCTATGATGTCAAGAAGGTTTTTACTGGGGTAATTTCCAAAAACAATAAAGGAATTGATTTTTGGACAAATGCTGGCTTCCAACATATAAGAACTATTAAAGAATACATCAATCTAAATAGTGGGCATGAAGACTTAGCTATTTTAAAAAAAGATATTAGGACTGGGTAGCAATAACTCCCCTACAGAGATAGAGGAGTTATTATTTGAAGCGTTATGTTACTTTTTTAACATTGTAAATTTGCATTTACATATTATTAATTAGAGGATTATATTATATAATTCTATATGAAGGGAGGAAAACTGATGAAACTCAGGGAAATTAGAGATTCTTTGCAAGCTGACGTGCTATGGGGTGAAGACTTATTAGAAAATGAAGTTTCTTATGCATTTGGTGCTGACTTGATGAGCGATGTTTTGGCATTTGTAAAAACAGGGACAATTCTTTTGACAGGACTTATTAATTCTCAAGTTATAAGAACAGCCGAGATGGCCGATGTAACTGCTATACTTTTTGTAAGGGGAAAGGTTCCTGATGGAGACATTATAGATCTAGCAAGAGAAAATTCCATCGCAATTCTTACAACCAAGAACACTCTTTTCACAACATCAGGGATACTCTATAGTTGTGGATTAAGGGGAATAGAAGACGATAAAATCTAGGAGATACACATATGGGTAATATAGCATACGATTTTCAGATAGAAAAAGATGATTTTGAAAGAGCCGGTGAAGCCTCCAGTAAAATCAAGAAAATTTTGAGACAATTAGGCATTGATTCTGGAATTATTAGAAGAGTAGCAATTGCTGCTTATGAAGTAGAGATTAATTTAGTAATACATTCCTTAGGGGGAACCATTAGTATTAGCATTGACCCAAAATCAATAATGATAATTGCAAAGGATATAGGTCCAGGGATTGAAAATGTTGAACTTGCCATGAAAGAAGGATATTCGACCGCATCCGATAAAATCAGGGAAATGGGATTTGGCGCAGGGATGGGATTGCCCAACATGAAAAAGTGTGCTGATAGTTTTTACATTGAAAGCATTATTGGGAAAGGAACTATAATTACTATGAAAATGATGCTGAAAGATGGTGAATAGATGGGTGAAGAATATAAGCATTCAGTTATTTTAAAAGAAGATAGATGCATAGGATGTACCAGCTGCCTAAAGGTTTGCCCTACTGAAGCTATAAGGGTGAGAGAGGGCAAAGCCAAGATTATCCCTGAGAGATGTATAGATTGTGGTGAATGTATAAAGATATGTCCTAATCATGCAAAGAGTGCTATAACAGATGATTTAAGCATGATAAAAAAGTTTAAATATACTATTGCCATACCTTCATTGACGATATATGGTCAGTTCCCTTCTAATATAAGCATATGTGAGATGCTTAATGCTATTAAAAAGATAGGCTTTGATGAAGTAGTTGAGGATACTGTAGGAGCAGATATTTCAATTCATCTTATAAAGGAGTATCTGCTTAAAAAGTCAGACATGAATCTACCTTTGATTAATTCATCATGTCCTGCAGTTATAAGGCTTATACAAATGAGGTTTCCAGATCTAATTCCTAATATAATTGATATTGAAACACCTCTAGAAATAACAGCTAGGATTGCTAAAAAGGAGGCTTCTAGGAGAGAAAACATAAAAATTGAGGATATTGGTGTTTTCTTTATTACTCCTTGTACAGCAAGAGTTACTAGTATTAGGAAACCAATAGGTATTAGCAAATCCTACGTAGATGGAGCTTTTTCTATGAAAGAGATATATGGAGAAATAGTACGAAACCTGGGAGATTGTAATAGTTCTAATATGGGAACAAGCACAAAAGAATCCTTGTATTGGCCTATTGCCGGAGGTCAAGCGGCTGCATTAGGCATCGAAAACTACCTTGCGGTAGACGGAATTCATGATGTTATAAGGGTTTTAGAAGAAGTGGAGTTAGGAAAGCTTGAAGACGTGGATTTCATTGAATGTTCAGCTTGTTCAGGAGGTTGTGTTGGAGGACCTCTTGTTATTCAGAATTCTTTTATTGCTAAGAATAGAATAATGAAATATGCAAGAAAAATGAAAGAAACAAAGCACACAATAGAAGAATTGGATAGCTTTATAAAAATGTATGAAAGTGGACTTATAAGGTTAACGGAAAAAATAGAGCCAAAATCGGTTATGACTTTGGATAAAGATATAGTTAAATCCATTCAAAAGATGGAACTTGTAACTGAAATACTTAAAAGTCTTCCAGGTTTGGACTGTGGAGTATGTGGTTCTCCTACTTGCAGAGCCTTTGCAGAAGATATAGTAAAAGGAGAAAATTGTAAAGCTGTTTGTATAGTTAAAACTATGAATGGCTTTAAAAATAAAAACAAATAGGAGGAGTGCATTTAAGATGACAGTAAAGGAAATGTGTGAAAAGCTTGGGCTTAGATCTTTAACCGGAGAATGTGGTATGGATCGGGAGGTAGGTGGTGCTTATATTGGTGATCTTTTAAGCTGGGTTATGGCTCATGCTCAGAGAGGGGATGTATGGATTACAATTCAAACTCATACCAATATTATTGCGGTGGCTTCTTTACTCGAACTCTCTTCCATTATAATATCTGAAGATGCAGAGGTGGAGGAAGAAACAATAAAAAAAGCAGTGGATGAGAATATACCGGTTCTTGTTTCCACTCAGAGCGCTTTTATGATATCCAAAGGATTAATAAATGCTGGATTAGGTAACTAATATGAAATTTGCCGTTGATTTGCATATTCATTCTGCCTTATCACCTTGTGGCGATGACGACATGACTCCCAATAATATAATTAATATGGCACTAATAAAAGGTTTGGATATTATTGCAGTAACTGATCACAACAGTGCCAGAAATTTACCTGCCATTATTGAAGTAGGTAAAAAGCAGGGCCTTATGGTTGTTCCTGGCATAGAAGTCCAAACAAAGGAGGAAGTCCATATAATTTGTCTTTTTAAGAATCTTCAGGGCGCAATGAAGTTTGATGAGATCATATTTAATTGTATGCCTGATACCCCAAACAATGAAGAAGTTTTTGGCAGACAGCTTATTATGAATGAAAGAGATGAAATCATTGGCAAAGTGGATAAGATGCTTATAGCCTCCTGCGCTTTATCGGTAAACGATGTTTTTATATTAGTTAGAGGTTTGGGAGGTATATGCATACCTGCCCATGTGGACAGACCTGCTTACAGCATTACCACAAACCTTGGGTTTATACCACCTTCACTCAAGGTAAAAACCGTGGAGTTTTCAAAAAAGGATAATCCGGAAACGATAATGAAAAAACATCCCTTTTTAAAAAAATATAATTATATAGTATCATCAGATGCTCATTACCTATGGGATATTAGTGAAAGAGAGCAATTTGTCGAAATGGAATATCTTAGTTTTACAAATTTATTCAATATATTATGTCCAAACTAAAAAAATATATAATAAATTTAAAATATTGTTAAATTTTTTTTTTAGTTATGTTACAATAACAAATAGAGTTGTTAATTGACACATTTTTGTCAATTCATAGAATGTATTTTAGGGAGGGGACTCTTTGATGAACGAGCTTGAAATGAAAGAAAAGATGGAGAAGCTGGATAAAATCATTGAAAACCACAGAGGCCAGCAAGGAGCCTTAATGCCGGTTCTTCACGAGACACAAGAGCTTTTTGGATATCTTCCTGAAGAGGCTCAAAAGAAAATCTCAAAAGAATTAAACGTTCCCATGGCAGAAATTTATGGAGTAGCAACGTTTTACTCCGGGTTTACTTTGAAACCAAGGGGGGAGCATACAATCAGCGTATGTTTGGGAACAGCATGCTATGTTAAAAATGCTCAAGCAGTATATGAAAGGATACAGAAAGATTTAAATGTAAAACCAGGTGGTACAACAGCTGACAACAAGTTTACCTTGGTTGGAACCAGATGCCTAGGCTGTTGCGGTTTGGCGCCGGTTATTATGATAGGTGAAGATGTTTACGGCAAATTGGTTCCTGACGATATTCCAGATATATTGAAAAAGTATTAAAGATGGATCCATAGCTATGAAGGAAATATCGCTTCATATACTTGACATTGTACAAAACTCCATTGCTGCAAAAGCAGATTCAATAACTGTAAAGATTGTTGAGGATTTAACGACAGACACGTTGGTTATTGAAATAATTGACAATGGATCGGGAATGGACAAGGAATTAGCTGAAAGAATAAAAGATCCTTTTACCACAGGAAGAAAAACCAGGAGAGTCGGGCTTGGAGTGCCTTTGCTTTATGACGCATGCACTCGATGTGATGGAAACCTGAAAATCCAATCTGAGAGGGGCAAGGGTACTACGGTTATTGCTTGGTTCAAGCATAGTCATATAGACAGGGCACCCCTGGGAAATATGATTGAGACAATTTTAACCATAGTCATGGGCAATCCTGAAATAGATTTTATTTATATTCATAATTATAATAGTAAAGAATTTCGTTTTGATACAAGAGAAATAAAGCAGGCTTTAGGTGAAGTGTCTATAAATGAGCCTCAGGTTCTTTCTTGGATAAAGGGGTTCTTAGAGGAAGGTTTCAATAGTTTAAGTGGAGGTGCGGAGAAATGAAATCAATTAAAGATTTAGAAGAAATCAGAAAAAAGACCTTAGATACAATCAACTTGAGAAAAGATCAGTCAGGAATAAGGGTAGTAGTAGGTATGGCAACATGTGGTATTGCTGCAGGTGCTAGACCGGTTCTTATGTCCATTATGGATGAAATAAAGAAAAATGAATTGGCAGATGTTGTTGTTGCACAGACAGGATGCATTGGTATGTGCAGGCTTGAGCCCATTGTTGAAGTGTACAGGCCGGGAGAAGAAAAGGTAACATATGTAAAAATGAATCCTTCAAAAGCTATTAGAGTGATAAATGAGCATATTATGAAGGGGAAAATCGTTGATAAATATACTATAGGAGCAGAAGAAAAATAGATAAATATATGGTTAGTAACAATTAGGAGGTATTGTGTAATGAAAATGTATCGCTCCCATATCATGATTTGCAGGGGAACCGGCTGTTCATCTTCTAACTCGGAGCAGATAGCAAAAAACTTTGAAGAACACATAAAAGCTCATGGTCTTCAGAATGAAGTAATTGTTGAGAGGACAGGCTGCTTTGGGTTGTGCGCACTGGGACCAATAGTAATCATATATCCGGAAGCTTCTTTCTACAGCATGGTCAAACCGGAAGATGTAGAAGAAATTGTTAAGGAGCATCTAGTTAAAGGTAGAGTTGTAAAAAGACTACTCTATGCTGAAACTGTTACAGAAGATAGAATAAAATCAATAAATGAAGTAAATTTTTATAAAAAGCAGCACAGAGTTGCACTTAGAAACTGTGGTGTAATAAACCCAGAGAATATTGATGAATATATCGCTTTTGATGGATATAAGGCTTTGACAAAATGCTTAACAGAATTAAAGCCTCAAGAAGTTATTGACATTATAAAGCAATCAGCTCTCAGAGGAAGAGGGGGTGCCGGATTCCCTACAGGAATGAAATGGAGTTTCGCTGCAGCAGCACCAGGCAATGAAAAGTATGTATGCTGTAATGCAGACGAAGGTGATCCGGGTGCCTTCATGGATAGAAGCGTCCTGGAAGGTGATCCCCATGCAGTATTGGAAGCTATGACAATAGCTGGTTATGCTATTGGAGGAAACCAAGGTTATATTTATGTTAGGGCTGAATACCCGATAGCAGTTAAACGTCTAGGTATTGCAATTAGCCAAGCAAGGGCTTATGGTTTGTTAGGAAAGAATATTCTAGGGACAGATTTTAGCTTTGATATAGAGATAAGGCTTGGAGCAGGAGCTTTTGTATGCGGCGAAGAGACAGCTTTAATAGCCTCTATAGAAGGTCAAAGAGGAATGCCAAGGCCAAGACCTCCTTTCCCCGCAAATAAAGGTTTATTTGGGAAGCCTACTATACTCAATAACGTTGAAACCTACGCCAATGTTTGCACAATAATAAATGAAGGTCCCGAATGGTTTACTTCCATGGGAACAGAAAAATCAAAAGGTACTAAGGTGTTTGCACTAGGTGGAAAGATTAATCATACAGGTTTGGTTGAGGTTCCCATGGGTACTACTATGAGAGAAATCATATATGAAATAGGTGGAGGCTGTCCAAATGGTAAGGCTTTTAAGGCAGCTCAGACAGGCGGACCATCAGGCGGCTGTATACCTGAATCCAAGCTTGATGTGCCAATAGACTATGATAATCTTATTGCTCTTGGTTCCATGATGGGATCCGGCGGACTTATTGTTATGGATGAAGATAACTGTATGGTTGACATAGCTAGATTCTTCTTGGAATTTACCTGTGATGAATCCTGCGGCAAATGTACGCCTTGCAGAGAGGGCACAAAGAGAATGCTTGAAATATTGGATAAGATTACAAAAGGTCAAGGTGAGATGGAGGATATTGATAAACTAGAGAACCTAGCCAAAAATATCAAAAACTCCGCTCTTTGCGCTTTGGGACAAACTGCGCCTAATCCAATTTTATCGACATTAAGATATTTCAGAGATGAGTATGAAGCTCATATAAGAGATAAGAAATGTCCTGCAGGAGTATGTCAGGCATTATTGCAATACACAATCTCAAAAGAAAAATGTAAAGGCTGCGGAATTTGTGCAAAGCAATGCCCGGCAACAGCAATATCCGGCAAACCAAAAGAAACATATGTCATTGATCAGGAAAAGTGCATTAAATGCGGTGTTTGTATGCAAAAATGCCCCTTTAAAGCAATTTCCAAAGGTTAATATTACATTAATATTTACAGGTCGGCAGGGCTCATTTGGCTCAGCCGACCTTTTACATCTATATATACTATTATTATCTTCATCCTCGCCATAAAATAGAAACATTATGGATATTTTTACATTGATTGAATTTTTGTTAACAGAGTATTATACTTATTAAGTACTCAAAATATATGCTATAATAATTAATAAAAAAACCTGTAAATGCTTGTAATATTATTGTGAAATAATAAATTTATGTTTTTTTATTAGCTAGAAAGGATTTTATATAGTAGCGTCGAATAAAACCTATTTGTGGGTTTGTTCTAGAAATGCAACGTAGTTTTTGTTAATTTGTTATAATATAAGGGGTGAGTAAAATGAATATCAGGACGCTTTCCTTTAAAGGAGGAGCTCATCCGCCGCACAGTAAGGAAGCAACGGAAAAATCAGCCATTATAAAGGCTAAGTCTCCTAACGTTGTTGTAATACCAATGCAGCAGCATATCGGTGCACCTTGCGAGCCAATAGTGAAAATTGGCGATGAAGTAAAAGTCGGGCAAAAAATAGGTGAACCTAAAGGTTTTGTATCATCTCCAATACACTCTAGTATATCTGGAAAAGTGATGGCAGTGGAGCCCAGACTTTATTCTGGCGGAACAAAAGTAAATTGTGTCGTTATAGAAAATGATATGAAAGACACACGATTAGATACTATCATACCAAAAGGAAACCTCCAGGATCTTTCATCAGAACAAATAAAGGAAATCATCAAGGAAGCAGGAATTGTAGGTATGGGTGGAGCTACTTTTCCTACTCATGTAAAATTGGCGTTACCTCCTGGGAAAAAAGTAGATACTGTTATATTGAATGGAGCAGAATGTGAACCATATTTGACTTCGGATCATAGACTTATGCTGGAAAATCCAGAAGCTGTGGTGTTCGGACTCAAAGCATTAATGAAGGCTTTAAATGTTAATAAAGGTTTTATAGGGATAGAAACCAATAAGCCTGATGCATTAGAAGCAGTATATAATGCTGCAAAAAATGAAGAAGGCATCGAAGTAGTGGCACTTAAGACGAAATATCCCCAAGGAGCAGAGAAACAATTGATAAATGCCTGCACAGGGAGAGAGGTTCCCTCTGGAGGATTGCCTGCAGATGTAGGTGTTGTAGTAAATAATGTGGGAACTGCTGCTGCTGTAGCAGATGCTATTATGATTGGAATGCCTTTGGTTCAAAGAATCGTAACAGTCACAGGTAAAGGGATAAAGAATCCTAAAAATTTATTGGTTAAGATTGGGACATCCTTTAGAGAAGTTATTAACGAATGCGGTGGATTTTCTGAGAATGTTGGAAAAGTAATTGCAGGTGGTCCAATGATGGGAATTGCTCAATTTTCTATAGATATTCCAGTAATAAAAGGCACATCAGGCATACTGGTTTTGACAGAAGATGATGCAAAACTGCCTGAACCGTCAAATTGCATCAGATGTGGGAAGTGCGTTACTGTATGTCCCATCAATCTTATGCCTTTGCATATAAGCAATTACTCTCTACTAGATAAGTTTGATCAAGCTGAGGAAGTAAATGCTATGGATTGCATAGAGTGCGGCTCCTGCTCTTTTGTATGCCCTGCAAAGCGGCCTTTAGTGGATTCTATAAGGGTTGCCAAGAGAGAGATTTTAGCCAAACGTAAAAAAGCGCAGTCCAAGTGATGGGAGGTATTATGTTGGATAGTACTATGTTTAGAGTAACTTCTTCTCCTCATATAAGATCGGGAGAAACTACTCAAAGAGTAATGTTGGACGTTATAATAGCATTAATGCCTGCATTATTTGCGGGTGTATTTTACTTTGGAATGAACGTTATAATGGTAACTTTGGTTGCTATTGTGTCCGCAGTAGGGGCGGAAATAGCAATGCAAAAAGTGATGAAAAGACCGGTAACTATTAATGATTTAAGCGCAGTGGTTACAGGCTTGCTTTTGGCTTTCAATGTTCCCTCTACTGCACCTTGGTGGTTGGTTGCTATTGGATCAATTTTTGCTATAGCAATAGTTAAACACTGTTTTGGAGGCTTGGGTCATAATTTTATGAATCCTGCTTTGGCTGCAAGAGCAATGCTTTTAGCTTCTTGGCCGGTTAGAATGACTTCATCAGCTTTCTTAGCACCTGGCGTTGATGCTGTCAGTGCAGCAACTCCATTGGCATTGTTAAAAGAAGGCGTGGCAGGACAAGCATTGCCTTCTATTTGGAATATGTTTATCGGCAATATAGGCGGATGTATAGGAGAGACCTCTGCTCTGGCTTTATTGATAGGTGGTCTATACCTTATATATAGGGGAGTAATTAGCATAAGAATACCCTTAGTTTATATAGGAACAGTAGGTATTTTAGCTTTTATTATTGGAGGATTTAGCCCATACTATGCAGTTTACCATATATTAGCAGGCGGTTTATTCTTAGGTGCATTTTTTATGGCGACTGATTATGCCTCAAGCCCAATGACTGCAAAAGGTCAAATCGCTATGGGAATCGGAGCAGGTATTCTGACTGTATTGATCAGATTTTTTGGAGCATATCCAGAGGGGGTTTCATACTCAATACTTTTGATGAATGTTGCAACTCCTTTGATAGATAGATATACCATGCCCAAGAAATTTGGGGAGGTGAAGAAAAGTGCGTGATTATGTTAGACTAACAGGAGTGCTTTTGATTGTTTGTGTTATTGCAGGAGCAGTTTTAGGTGCAACAAATTATATCACTGAGGACAAAATTGCAGAGCAAGCTGTTAAAGCAAATGATGAGGCTAGAAGAAGCGTAATGCCTCAATCTAAAGATTTTGAGAAAATCGAAGAAGATAAAGTTTCGGAGATTTTGTCCAATGCAGGTTATGACAGTATTAGGGAAGTTTATGAAGCAAAATCCGATGGCAACATCATTGGGTATGCTATTAAGATCGCGCCTAAAGGTTATGGCGGAGAGGTAGAAGTAATGGTGGGTGTTGACAGTGAAGGTAAGGTTTCAGGTATAAAGGTTGGTAAAAATGGCGAAACTCCAGGACTTGGCAAAAATGCAACCACCCCTAGATTTCAAGAACAATTCAATATGAAAAATTGGACTGATGGCGTTAAAGTAATAAAAAATGGTACTCCAAAAGATAATGAAATAGTTGCTATTGCCGGTGCTACAATAACGTCAAGTGCTGTGACAAAAGGTGTGAATCAGGCACTCAATCTGGCGAAAGAATTATCCGGCAAATAAAGTATTTTGGAGGTGAAAGAAATGAAATTGTGGAAGGATTTTACAAACGGAATAGTTAAAGAAAACCCGACTTTTAGATTGGTTCTAGGAACATGCCCTACTATGGCTGTAACTACCGCCGTATTTAACGGTATAGGAATGGGTATTGCTGCTACTGCAGTTCTCATCGGTTCCAATCTTATAATATCTTTGATAAATAAAATAGTTCCCAGCGAGGTTAGAATACCTATTTATGTTGTGGTTATTGCTACCTTCGTTGGAGCGGTTGAAATGCTGATAAAAGCCTTTTCTCCTGCATTGGACAGTGCATTGGGAATATTTATTCCTTTGATTGTTGTTAACTGCATAATACTTGCAAGAGCAGAATCCTTTGCATCCAAAAATCCACCATTAAATTCAATAATGGATGGTCTTGGAATGGGTATTGGTTTTACTTTAGCTCTTACTTTTATGAGCTCCATAAGAGAAATATTAGGAGCAGGTACATTTCTTGGTAAGACTTTGTTCGGAGCAGGTTTCGAACCGGCACTGATTTTGATTTTACCGCCGGGAGGCTTTTTAATATTTGGCTTGAGCATTGCATTGGTAAATAAGCTTACAGCAAAAAAGGCATAGGGAGGGGACGATTATATGAAACTTATAGTAATAATGTTGAGCGCAATATTCGTTAATAACTTTGTTCTCTCTAGGTTTTTAGGAATATGCCCGTTCCTTGGCGTTTCCAAAAAGGTTGAGACAGCTCTTGGTATGGGTTTAGCAGTAACATTCGTTATGGCGTTGGCTTCAGTTATGACTTGGATGGTACAATATTTTATACTAGTCAAGTTAGGAATTGCATATTTACAGACAGCAGCTTTTATTTTGGTAATCGCAGGTCTCGTGCAATTTGTTGAGATGGTACTAAAAAAGACAAGTCCAACACTATATCAGGCATTAGGTGTTTATCTTCCATTGATAACAACCAACTGCGCTGTTTTAGGTGTTGCTATATTAAATATTGAGAGCAATTATAATTTGGTTGAGACTTTAATAAACGGTGTGGGAGGAGCGCTAGGCTTTACTCTTGCAATTGTATTATTTGCAGGTGTCAGAGAAAGACTTGAAACATCTCCATATCCAAAGGCTTTGGATGGCTTCCCCATAGCTCTTATTACTGCCAGCTTGCTGTCAATAGCCTTCTTCGGCTTTAGCGGCTTGCTGTAATGAGTATACTTTAGAAAGAGGTGAAATTGCCTTGATAAATGATTTGTTATGGCCGATAGTTACTCTTGGGGGGCTTGCAATACTTTTTGGTATAGTGTTGGCCTATGCCTCAAAAAAATTTGCTGTAGAGGCAGACCCAAAGGTGGAGGAAGTCAGGTTCGCTTTGCCCGGTGCAAATTGTGGTGGATGCGGATATGCAGGATGTGATGCTTTAGCAGATGCCATTGTTAAAGGAGAGGCTCTAGTCAATGCCTGCCCAGTTGGTGGCGCCGAACTGGCTAAAAAAGTAGCTGAAATAATGGGAGTTACCGCAGATGAAACTGAGAGAATGGTTGCAAGAGTAATTTGCGGCGGCGATTGTGATAATGCAAAGGAAAAATACGAATATCAGGGTATCTTGGATTGTAAGGCAGCAGAGATGTTGGCTGGAGGCAGCAAAAGCTGTAGATTCGGCTGCACCGGTTTAGGAACCTGTGTGAGAGTATGTCCCTTTGATGCAATACATGTGGTAAATGGTGTGGCAGTGGTGGATGATGAAAAATGCACTGCTTGCAAAAAGTGTATTGAAGCATGCCCTAAGCATATTATAGAGTTGGTACCTATATCAAGACAGGTAAGAGTTTTGTGTAAAAACACTGATAAAGGCAAAGCCGTGGTTGAGGTTTGCAAAGTAGGCTGCATAGGATGTCAGAAATGTGTTAAAGCTTGCCAATTTGATGCCATGACTTTCGAAAATAATCTGACTAAAATTGACTATAGCAAATGCACTAACTGTATGGTTTGCGCAGAGGTATGCCCCACAAAAACTATATATGCAGATTTCACTAATAGAAAGAAAGCTTTCATAGATGAAGAAGAATGCATAGGCTGTACAATATGCAAGAAAACTTGCAAATTTGAAGCAATTGAGGGTGAACTAAAACAAAAGCATAAAGTCTTAGAAGATAAATGCACAGGCTGCGGCCAATGTGCAATAAAATGTCCTAAGAAATGTATTGAAATGAAGTAGAATAAAGGGTTGAAGGTGGCGGATACGGTTGTATCCGCTTTTTCCATAGTTTTGCAAAGAGCATTATTCATTGAAGTTATGATTTATAAATGATAAACTGTAATAGGAGATTTTGACCGAATTTATAAGAAAACATCGTATTATATAAATAAGTTTAAGTAAGGGGTGCTTTTATGGTGAGAAATACAAGAAGAAACGGCTGGGTATTACTTCTTATACTAATATGCGGTGTCGTTGTAGGAGGATTTGTAGGAGAATTGTTAGGGAATCTAATTCCTGCTCTCAAATTTGGATATAATCTAGGAGTAAGTCCCCATACTTATGACTTAAGGATTCTTAAACTTACCTTTGGTCTTACTTTTAACGTCAATATGTTTTCAATACTGGGTATAATAATTTCAGTATTAGTCTTTCGAAAAATGTAGGTGAAAATATATGCGAATTATACTAGCTTCTAACTCTCCTAGGAGAAGAGAGATACTATCACAATTAGGGGTGCAATATGAAGTCATACCTTCGAATTATGAAGAAAAGGCTGCAGATATAGAACCTCATGAGCTTGTGATGCTTTTTGCGAAGAATAAGGCAAAGAGTATTGCCAATAATATAAAGGGAAGAGCCTTAGTTATAGGAGCAGATACAATAGTATATAAAGATGAGATAATGGGCAAGCCAAAAAACAAGGATGATGCGGCAAGCATGCTTAGAAAGCTTAGTGGATCAACACATAGCGTTATAACCGGCATATCTGTAATACAAACGCCCAAAATGAGCATAACTACTGATTACGAAGAAACCTTCGTGAAATTCAAGGATATTTCTGAAAAAGAAATAGAAGCTTATGTTAACTCGGGAGAAGTTTGGGATAAGGCTGGAGCATATGCCATTCAAGGTTTGGGCTCATTATTAGTACAAAGAATAGAAGGTTGTTATTTTAATGTTGTTGGGCTTCCGGTATACAAGTTATCTACCATGCTTCAAAAATTAGGGTATGAAATACTCCAATAATTTATTAGGGAGTGGATATTGTGAAGGATGCTGTGAAGAATATAACCATTTCTGAACTGCCTGAAAGTGAAAGACCTAGGGAAAAAATGTTTAAAAAAGGACCAAAGGCGTTATCAAATGCAGAATTATTGGCAATAATACTAAGGACTGGAATAAAAAATCAAAACGTTTTATCCATGGCTTACAAAATTTTATCAGAGCATAATGGCTTGAGATTTCTTACAGATACTTCTGTAGAAGAATTAAGCAAAATCAATGGCATTGGATTAGCCAAAGCAACCCAGCTTATGGCAGCTGCGGAGCTGGGCAAGAGAATATCTCAGTATGGGGCTGAAGACGATACTTTTATTCGATGTCCCAAAGATGCTGCAGATATATTGATGGAAGAGATGAGATATCTCAATAAAGAGCATATGAAAGTAATACTTTTGAATGTTAAATGTAAAGTCATGAGTATAGAAGAAATTTCAATTGGCAGTTTAAGCTCCTCTTTAGCACACCCCAGAGAAGTGTTCATTCCTGCAGTAAAAAAATCAAGTGCTGCAATAATATTGGCTCATAATCATCCCAGCGGAGATCCGAGTCCCAGTAAGGATGATATAGATATAACTAAAAGAATATCAGAAGCAGGCAAAATACTAGGCATCGAACTTTATGATCATATAATAATAGGAAATGGAATTTATGTAAGTTTAAAAGAAAAAAATCTTTTCTGACCAAGGAGGAAAAATAATAAATGGGCTTTTTAAATGCTTTCTCAAAGGATATTGCAATAGATTTAGGAACAGCTAACACATTAGTTTATTTGAAGGGCAAAGGTATAGTGATGAGAGAACCTTCAGTCGTAGCTATAAATACAGAGAATGATTCAGTAAAGGCGGTAGGAGAGGAAGCCAAACAAATGATTGGCAGGACGCCTGGGCATATAGTGGCTATTAGACCCATGAAAGACGGTGTAATTGCAGATTTTCATATCACACAGAGTATGCTAAAATATTTTATAAGACAAGTATCAAAAAATGTTAGTATAGGAAAGCCAAGGGTATTGGTAAGCGTACCTTCGGGTACAACTGAAGTAGAAGAGCGTGCTGTAATAGAAGCTGCCCTTCAGGCGGGTGCTAAGGTAGCAAAGATTATAGAGGAGCCTATGGCTGCAGCCATAGGAGCAGGGCTTCCTGTTGGAGAACCTACCGGAAGTATGATAGTGAATATAGGCGGAGGGACAACAGAAATAGCAATAATCTCTCTTGGAGGTATAGTAACTAGCAAATCTATAAGATCCGCAGGAGACAAATTCGACGAAGCCATAGTCAACTATATTAAAAGAAACTATAACCTTGCAATTGGAGTAAGGACAGCGGAAGAAATAAAGATCAGCATAGGTTCAGCTTATCCTTTGGCGATGGAGGAATCCATGAAGGTGAGGGGGAGAGACTTGGTATCGGGCCTTCCTAAAACTATTACAGTATCATCTACAGAAATATTGGAAGCTCTAAGAGAACCTGTAGGAGCTATCATCGAAGGAATAAAATCTACTTTAGAAAAAACTCCCCCTGAATTAGCTTCAGATATTATGGATAGAGGCATAATGGTTTCTGGCGGAGGTGCCAACTTAAAAGGCATAGATGAACTGGTAAGAAAAGAAACAGGTATGCCAGTTCAGATTGCAGATACCCCACTGGATTGTGTGGTTATGGGAGCTGGTAAAGCATTGGAACAATATGATCAGATCAATAATTCAACATATAACAACAAATATGGGAGATAGCTTTGGAGTGTGAACCAAATGAGGTTTTTAAAAAATAAATTGGCTGTTATTACTGTAATTATCGCTTGTGCCTTGATAATTACAGTAGCTTTTACATCCAAAGGTAGGACAAGACCTACTACATTTGAGTCTTTTGTTGGCAGTGCAATAACTCCTGTGCAAAAGGTATTCTTTAAAACAGGAGAGTTTTTTAAGAATACCTTTGGTACTCTATTTGAATTAAAAACCTTGAAAAAAGATAATAAGACCCTTACAGAAGAAGTTGTAAAGCTCAAAGAGGAAAATAGAAAGTTATATCAGATGGCATTAGAAAACAAAAGGCTGAGAGATTTATTGGAATTCAAGGAATCAAATCCAAAATACGAATATATTGGAGCCAGTATAACAGGCAAGGATCCGGGGAATTGGTTTGATATATTTACTATAGATAAAGGTATGAAAAATGATGTAGAAGTAAATGACTCTGTGATTACAGGGCAAGGCTTGGTAGGGAGAGTAATAGAGGTTGGTTCCAATTATTCTAAAGTAATGGCAATAATCGACGAACGAAGCTCCATAAGTGTTATTGTAAATAGAACCCGAGATACAGGCATAGTGTCGGGAAATGTCAATTCTGAGCTGATTGCAGTCATGCCTCTTGAGTCAGACATAGTTAAAGGGGATGATATCATCACCTCTGATTTTAGCACTTTTTATAAAGGTCTATACATCGGTAAGGTGGAAAGTGTTGAAAAACAAGAAAGAAAGCTGCAAAAGCTTGTTAAAATAAAAACTTCTGTTGACTTTAAAAGACTAGAAGAAGTATTTGTAATCAAACAAGCTACTTTAGCAGATTAATGGGGGAGAGCACCCTAAATATTGAATTAAGCAGGAGAAAAATTGTGAGGATTTTAATAATTAGCCTGTTAATCTTAATAAACTTTATATTGGAATCCACTCTTTTTCAATACACAAGAGTTTTTGGAGTCAAGCCTGACTTTACAATTATTCTAATCACATCCTACGCCATAATGCGGGGAAGCGCTTTTGGAGGATTTATAGGACTCTTCTCAGGCCTTTTACAAGACTTGATTTTTGGAAACGCCATGGGAATAAATGGACTTTCATATATGATTACAGGTTATCTAATAGGTCAATCCAATGAAAATGTATTTAAGGACAGCTTTGTGCCTTCCGTTATTTTTAATATTGGGGCTGTTTTTTTATATCAGCATTTATTTTTTTTGATAACCTATTTCAGCAAAACCAATATATCCTATACTCACGCTCTTCTCAACATAATAATTCCCCAAAGCATATATAATGCTATACTAGGTCCCATAGCCTATAGGCTTATATACAAACTAGATGAAAAAAGCTTTATGAATAATAAAATATACTAATTTAGGTGGTATATAATGTTAAAAAAATATTTTAGTGATCGCTTAAACATAATCAGGCTGCTTACAATATTGATATTTTTTGTCATGATTTTCAAATTGGCTGAACTTCAGATTGTTAAAGGCGATTATTATAAAAAACGATCTGAGACTGTAAGAACAAGAAACATAAATATTACAGCTCCTAGAGGAAACATTGTGGATAGATTTGGCAGATTGTTGGCTGGGAACAAGCAAAGCTTTTCTGTCAATATTATGAAGACCGATACCTCGGAAGACACAGTAAATGATATTGCTCTTGCAGTAATAAATATATTGGAACAAAATGGTGACAAATATAGGGATGAAATTCCTATTCTAATAAATCCTATAAGGTTTTCTTATGAGGATGAAGAAAAACAATGGAAGAAAAAATATAATATTTCTGAAAATGCTACTCCCATGGAAGCTTTCATCAAGCTCAGAGGAGACTATAACATATCCCAGGATACAATAGATATTGAAGCATATGCGATGTTAAGAGATGAATATGAAGTTGAGCTTCCTTTTAAAATTGATGAGTTTCAATATAGCTTTAAAAAGGATGAGAATAAGTGGAAAAGAAATAATAAATTTAAAGAAGAAAATACAGCTCAAGAAGTTTTTGCTGAGCTTGTCGATAAGTACAAGATTGATATGGCAACGTATTCAGTAGAAGAGGCTAGAAAAATTATGGCGGTAAAGTTTCTGCTGAAACAGAATAAATATCCTGCATATGAGCCCATCGAAATAGCCGCCAATGTAAATGAAGAGACTAGAGCAAAGATTGAGGAGAATAAGATTTTCTTGTCGGGTGTTCAAATAATGGATAAACCTTTGCGTAAATATCCCAATGGAGATTTTGCTTCACATTTACTAGGATATCTAGGCAAGATAAGTTCAGACCTTGAAGAACTGATTCAGAAGGGCTATACTACTCAAGATATGATAGGCAAATCAGGCATAGAGTATTCCATGGAAGAATATCTAAAAGGTATAGACGGCTCCAAGCAAATTGAAGTAGATGCAAAAGGAACATTGATAGATACAATAGATGAAATAGAGCCTATACCTGGGGATACAGTGGTGCTTACTTTAGCCACCAAGCTGCAAAAAGTTGCAGAATATTCCCTTATAAAAACCATTGAAGAAGCAAGGAATATTAAACCCTATCCTCAAACTTTCTCAGGAGCAGTAATTGCTATGGACGTAAATACGGGAGAAATCCTAGCCATGGCTAGTGAACCCAAGTTTGATCCTAATTTATTTGCCTCAGGAATAAGCAATAAAGATTGGAAATCCTTACAACCCTTAACAGACGATAGATATGCGCCAAAACCGCTAATAAATAATGCAATATCCTACCCCCTGCCACCGGGTTCAACTTTTAAAATGCTTACTGCAACAGCAGGGCTCACAGAAAAGAAAATCAACACCAAGGAATCTATTGTATGCAGAGGCAGGTACACTATGGTACCGGGAGTTTCACCTTCGGATTCCCATGGGACAGTACATGGACCAATAGGATTGGTGAATGCAATAAAGCAATCCTGCAACTACTTTTTCTTTGAAACCGGCAGGAGGCTTGGAGGGGAACTTATTGAAAAGTATGCAGAAAAGTACGGCTTTGGTCAATATACGGGAATAGAATTACCTTTTGAAGCAAAAGGTATGGTGGAAGGTCCCGCTCATAAACAAAAGCTTTATGAAGGCTATATAGAGAGCTATCTTACTTATACTGTAAAGCTTAAAGATGCTGAAGCAAAAAACAAAATAAAAGATATGCTTTATGAAAAACCTAAAGAAGGTCAGACAAACTATCTATTTTATAGAGATATGAAAAAACGCATAAGAGAGCTTGGCGTAACAGAAGACAAAGCTATTGATAAAATAGTCTGGTATATAACAGAGAGCAGATATCGTCCTGGTGATGTTCTAAATGCAGCCATTGGGCAGGGATTAAACAATGTAACTCCTATTCAGTTGGCAGCTTATGTTGCTACGATAGCCAATGGAGGAACCAGGTACAAACCTTATATAGTAAGCAAGGTCATTGCCAATGACGGAAGCATTAAATTAGAAAAGAAGCCTGAGGTAGTAGAGAGGCTTGATGTTTCTGCCAGTGACATGGAGGCTATAAGAAAAGGCATGTTTGCAGTTGCCAATGAGCCTGGAGGAACCGCCAGAAGCACCTTTGCAGGAAGCAAGGTAGCTGTCAGCGGAAAGACAGGAACTGCAGAAGCTGGCAAATATAGACCAGATCCTAAAAATAATCCAAAGCTTTATGCCCAATATAATGATCATTCTTGGTTTGTGGGCTTTGCTCCTTATGAGAAACCGGAAATTGCTGTTGTGGCAGTTGTATTTCAGGGGGGATTTGGAAGTGAATCTGCTCCAATTGCCCGGGCAATAATTGAAGAGTACCTAGCATCAGAAGATGTTTTGGATTATATTGTTCCTTACAACGAACTTCAACCATAAAAAACCGGCAGCAGTTGCTGGTTTTTATGGCTTTAACACTGAATCAATGTGAAATATCTTTAAGAAAAGAAGGAATTACAAAATATTTGAAGAAAATATATAGGATAGTTCAACTTCAGGGGGTATGCGGATGAAGGACGATGCAATAGTTTTCAAAGGTACAAAAGAAGGCTTATACGTATTATTGAAGGAAGAAATGGATTTCCCGAATATTGTTGAACAGCTGGAGAAAAAGTTAAAACCATCTAAAAGCTTCTTTGAAGGAGCAAAAATAGTAAATTTTAAAGGAAAGAGCTTATCTCCGGGAGAATACAATGAACTGGTAGCCATATTGCAGAATCAATATGGGATGCAGTTCATTGGAGATTATGAGACTCTAGATAATAGCATTTTTCTTGAGAAGGAAGAAGAGAAAAACCAGTCAAAGCTTGAGCCTATTATCAATCAAAGATTTGGTGATGAAGGGAAAGCTTTATTCATTAAAGGTACCATTAGATCCGGTCAGATGATAAAGTCTAATGGAAGCATAGTGGTGTTGGGTGATGTAAACCCAGGTGCCTATATGGAAGCTGCAGGAAGCATAATAGTTATGGGCAATATGAGGGGTACAGGCCATGCTGGGACGCAAGGGGATTACAACACATATATAGCGGCATTCAGGTTGGAGCCTATGCAATTAAGAATTGGTGATATAATAACCAGACCACCGGATGGAAAACAATATAGTTCCAAAGTACCTGAAATGGCAGTAGTTAGAAGAGGTATGATTATAGTAGAACCCTATTTAGAAAAGAGATAATAACATTAATTTGCAATGGAGGTAAGAACATGGGAGAAGTGATAGTAATAACTTCAGGTAAGGGTGGCGTAGGAAAGACAACAACTACCGCAAATATTGGCACCGGTCTAGCTCTGGAAGGAAAAAGTGTAGTGCTTTTGGATGCGGATATCGGTTTAAGAAACCTGGACGTAGTTATGGGACTAGAAAATAGAATAGTATATGATTTGGTTGATGTCATTGATGGCATTTGCAGAATGAAACAAGCTCTTATAAAGGATAAGAGATATCAAAACCTTTACCTTATGCCTGCTGCACAGACTAAAGATAAGAATGCTGTAACTCCAGAGCAAATGTTAAAGCTTACCAAAGAATTGGCTGAGGAATTTGACTTTGTAATAGTGGATTGCCCGGCAGGAATAGAGCAGGGATTTAAAAATGCTATTGCGGGGGCTAACAGATCTATAGTAGTAACAACTCCCGAAGTTTCAGCAGTTAGGGATGCAGATAGAATTATAGGTCTTTTGGAGTCTAATGGACTAAAAAATCCTCAGCTAGTCATAAACAGAGTTAAGATTGACATGGTAAGGCGCGGAGATATGATGAATATTGATGATATGGTGGACATATTAGCAATTGATCTTTTAGGGGTTATTCCCGATGATGAGTATATAGTGGTATCAACTAATCGGGGAGAACCGGCAATATCTGATAGTAAATCTTTAGCAGGACAAGCCTACAGAAACATAGTTAAAAGGATAATGGGTGAAAATGTTCCATTTATGAGCCTGGATTCCGAGGAAGGATTTATGGCTAAATTAGCGAAAGCTTTCGGTTTTCGAAGAATATAGAAGGGAGGAGTTTAAATGGATTTGTTCAAACTTTTCGGCAAAGGAGAAAGTAATAATAGCAAGGATATTGCAAAGGAAAGGCTTCAGCTCCTATTAATTCACGACAGAGCCAATGTGTCTCCTCAATTTCTGGAAATGATAAAAGGTGAAATAATGCATGTAATTGCAGATTATATTGAAATTGATGAGACAGGTTTGGAATTTAAATTGACCCGTACAAAGAGAGATGGGGACAACTCAACAGTACCTGCTTTGGTGGCTAATATACCCATCAAGAAGATGAAGGAAAATATAAGATAACAGGCATATTTATCCTCCTTAGTCCATATATATTAGAGAAAAACACTATGGAGGAGGATAATATGGATAACAACAGCTTTAATTTTAATAACGAAGGTTTACCAAGACCCAAATATATAAATGAATATAGAAAAATGGGAGATATGTTCAGATTTAAATCCGGAAAGGAGAAGAGTTATTTAGACAAATTACTTTTGCAAATCTTTATCTCCCTTATTATATTAGCCTTTGCTTTGCTTATTAATAGCATCAATGTAAATATAGCAAAGGATTTAACCATTGGAATTAAAAAGGTTATAAACTGGAATATAGATTTTCAAAGTGTAATGGAGGTTATAAAAGGAATTAATCTTACAGAAGACCAAATAAATGAGAAAAAGGAGACACCCTTGCTGCCTATTAGCAGCAATAAAGCATTTATAATGCCCATAGAAGGAGAAGTTACCTCTGAGTTTGGGGAAAGGGTGCACCCGGTATTTGGTACAGTTAAAGTACATAACGGCATTGATATTGCAGGAGAATACGGAGATAAAATAAAGGCTTCTATGGAAGGTCAAGTTGCTGAGGTTGGAGAAGACAGCACCTTGGGTAAGTTTATAAAGATAGAAAATGGAGAGCATAAAACCTTATATGCTCATTGCTCAAAGATTATAGCTAAAGAAGGACAACGGATAAAACAAGGAGAGGTAATTGCTGAAGTTGGAGATACAGGTTTATCTGCAGGTGTACACCTGCATTTTGAAATTTGGGAAAATAATTTGCCTGTGAATCCACTAGAGAAGCTGAATAATCCCTAAGTAGTATGGAGGTTCAAATTGTGAGGATAAAAATAAATATATCTTTTATCCTTTTTTTATTTATAAGCATATATTTAGGATTTTGGCAAAATGCCTTAGTTATATTCTTTAGCGTACTTCTCCATGAATTGGGACATAGTTTTATTGCCAAGCTTTTTCATATTCAGGTGCTAGAGATACAGCTATTCCCCTTTGGAGGGGTAGCAGTTACGGAGAATATTGCAAAATATGGCGGGCGAATAGAGCTAGTAGTTGCATTAGCAGGACCTTTTGTAAGCATGCTTACAGCATTGGCTTTTAATTTTTTTGGTGAGGGGTTTGTTTTGAGCAGTATTATACTTAAATACAATACTGCCCTTTTTTTGTTTAATCTAGTACCTGCCTTGCCCTTGGATGGGGGAAGCATTATGAGAAATATGCTCCTATCAAAATACAGCTATAAGAATGCTACCAGATATATGACACGTTCAGGTAAAATCCTTGCTATAGCGATTGCATTATATAATATAACCATATTGATAAAAGGTGAGACTAACATAGCCTATATAGTTGCAGCCTTATTTATTTTTGCAGGGGCTTTAAAAGAAGAAAAAAACTGTTCTTATATATACTTATTAAATAGAAATAATAAAAAAGAAAGACAACTGCAGGGTTTTCCTACAAGGCAATTGAATGTATCTAGAGAAACCAATATTAGAAGCGTGGTTGATCAATTAAGCCCAGGCAATGTATGTAAAATTATGGTTTATGATGAAAAAGGTAATTTCAAAAAGGAGCTTTGTGAAGCTGATATAATGGATGGCTTTTTAAAGTTTGGATATTATGCTAAAATAAAAGATATAGTTTAAAATCGGGGAGGATTAATTTTGAATTTAAACGTAAAGGATTACATATATGAAAAGCTGCTGCCTAGGGTTGAAAAACCCGGAAGATATATAGGCACTGAATGGAACAGTGTGCACAAGGATTTGGAAGATATAGCTATAAGATTTGCCTTTTGCTTTCCGGACACCTATGAAGTAGGAATGTCACATTTGGGAATGAAAATACTGTATCATCTATTGAATGATCAAAAAGACATATATTGTGAAAGGGTGTTTGCTCCTTGGACAGATTTGGAAAACTTGATGAGAGAAGAGAATATTAAGCTTTTTTCTTTGGAGAGCAGAGATTACATAAAAGATTTTGACTTTGTTGGATTTACCTTGCAATACGAGATGAGCTATACAAACATAATAAATATGCTGGATCTGGCCGGTATACCAAAACTGACATCAGAAAGAGGCGAAGTGGATACCTTTGTAGTTGCAGGAGGACCATGTGCATACAATCCTGAACCTTTAAGCGATATTGTAGACTTTTTTATGCTTGGAGAAGGTGAAGAGCAGATGCTCGAAGTCATGGAAGTTTACAGACAGTGGAAAAGCAAGAACCTGAAGAGAGAAGAATTTTTAAGGTTAGCGTCAAAAATCAGAGGTGTATATGTGCCTTCTTTCTATGACGTCACTTATAATGAAGATAATACTATAAAATCTATCATTCCAAACAGAGATGGAGTTCCCGAAAAGGTTAAGAAAAGAGTAATTAAGGATTTAAATAATGCATATTTTCCTGATAAAATTGTGGTACCTTTTATAGATATTGTTCATGATAGAATTATGTTGGAAATCTTCAGAGGTTGCACAAGAGGCTGTAGGTTCTGTCAAGCAGGCATGATATATAGACCAGTGAGAGAGAGAACTGTTGAGGATCTCTTGTCCTTAGCAGAAAAGCTTGTTGAAAGTTCAGGCTATGAGGAGATATCTTTATCCTCACTATCAACAGGAGACTATTCCAAGCTCAGTGAGTTGGCGGAAAAACTATTATCCAAGTATGAGAAGGATAGAGTAGGTTTATCGTTACCTTCCTTGAGAATAGATTCATTCTCACTGAAGCTTTTGCAAGAGGTTCAAAAAGTCAGAAAGACTGGGCTGACATTTGCTCCTGAAGCAGGAAGCCAAAGGCTCAGAGATGTAATAAACAAGAATGTAACAGAAGAAGATTTGATAAACTCCGTAGGAGCGGCTTTTGATTCAGGGTATAGCAATATAAAGCTTTATTTTATGATTGGATTGCCTACAGAAACCATGGAGGATGTTGAAGGCATAGCAGATCTGGGTTATAAAGTTTTGGACAGGTACTATCAGGTACCCAAAGGACAAAGGGGCAAAGGGATAAATGTAACAATAAGTACTTCTTCTTTTGTTCCTAAGCCTTTTACCCCTTTTCAATGGGAGCCTCAGGATACAATAGAAGCTATGAGAGAAAAGCAGAAACAGCTCCAAAAGATGCTGAGAAAGAAAGGTTTTTCTTATAGCTGGTCCGATCCCAATTTAAGCTTTATTGAGGCGGTTTTTGCAAGAGGGGACAGAAGGATTTCTAAGGTCCTAATGAGAGCCTGGGAGCTTGGCTGTAAATTTGATGGTTGGGATGAGCACTTTAAATATGAAACATGGCTTCAAGCTTTTGAAGACTGTGGTATAGATCCGAAATTTTATTCTCAAAGAAGAAGGGAGCTTGAAGAAATTCTTCCCTGGAGCCATATAGATGTAGGTGTTACAAAAAAATATTTAAAGAGCGAATACAAGAAAGCTTTAAAGGGAGATACAACTAGGGACTGCAGGTCAGTATGCACAGGCTGCGGTATCAATTTGCTTGAGGAAGGCGGAGTATGCAAATGATAAATATTAGGTTGAAGTTTGTAAAGGGACCTGAAACAAAATATATATCGCATTTGGATTTGGTGAGAACCTTTCAAAGAGCTTTAAGAAGAGCCCATGTACCCATGGTATACTCCCAAGGATTCAATCCTCACCCTGAGATGTCTTTTGCCTCTGCTTTAGGAATAGGTGTAACCAGCCTAGGAGAGTATTTAGACATAGGCGTAAATGAAAATATCTCGACGGAAGAGATAATTAGTCGCTTAAACAATACTATGCCAGCTGGACTCCAAATTAAGAAGGCGGTGATCCTTAAGGAGAAGGCGAAAAGTGCCATGGCTTTAGTAAGTCATGCTAGATATACAATACACTTATGTTTTGATAATAGCATTGATACCGATAGCAGCTTGGCAAGTTTCTTAGAGCAGGATAGCATTCCAGCCATGAAAGAGCAGCCTAAAAAGAACTTTCAGCTGATTGAAATTGATATAAGACCTATGATAAAGGAGCTTAAACTTTTATCTCAAGAAGGATCTAAGGTTGTGTTGGACTGTCTTCTATATTGCGGCAGCAAGGCAAATCTGAAGCCTGAGCTATTGTTGCAAGCATTGGGAAAACACATGAAAGAAACATTTGAAATTGAAAAGATTGAAAGAGTAGAACTCTACACCGACGTGACAGGCAAGATTACTTCCTTGTTATTCATAGATAACGCAGGATAGGTGGCGATTATTATAAAAGAGATTATTGTGGATATTAGCTTTGGACAGACAAGAGCAGCTCTTTTAGAGGATAATGAATTGGCGGAGATATATATGGAAGGCCAGGAAGGCCAAAGCATTGTAGGCAACATATATAAAGGCTTGGTAGAAAATGTCCTGCCGGGAATGGGAGCAGCTTTTATAGATATAGGGACCGGAAAGAATGCCTTTTTATATGTAAAAGATATACTGCATGAAGGCTCGTTCAATCTTGATGGAGACGGATTCCAAGATAAATTTAATGAATATGAAATTGAAGATTATCTTAAGGTCGGACAGGAAGTTCTGGTACAAATAGTAAAGGATCCAATTGATAGCAAGGGTGCAAGAGCAACGACTCATATTACTTTACCTGGAAGATTTGGTGTTCTTATGCCCACTGTAGATTATATAGGCATATCCAGAAGAATTGAGGATGAGTTAGAGAGAGACAGATTAAAAGACCTTGCATCTCAAGTAAAACCACAGGACATGGGCGTAATTGTCAGAACTGCAGGTGAAGGCTGTAATATGTCAGATTTGGAATCAGATATGGAATTTCTCACAAAACTTTGGAAAGATATTCAAGAGAAGAACAAGAAAGCCACAGCTCCTAAAATCATCCATAAGGACACGAGTTTATTTTTTAGAATTGTTAGGGATATGTTTAATAAAGATATAGATAAGTTAATCATTAATAATAAAGAATACTATGACAATGCTGTTGAAATAATAAGAATGACTTCACCGGCTCTTGCTTTAAGACTGGAGTATTTTGATAAATTTTACGAAATATTTGATTATTATAATATAGAAGATAAAATTGAGAAACTTATTTCCAAGAAAGTATGGTTAAAATGTGGAGGATATATAGTAATAGATCAGACAGAGGCTTTGACTGCAGTTGATGTAAACACAGGCAAGTATGTGGGAAGCAAGGATTTAACTGATACTGTATTGAAAACGAATATTGAGGCTGCAAAAGAGATCGCAAAACAACTGAGGCTTAGAGATATCGGAGGTATTATAATAATTGATTTTATTGATATGAATGATAGCAGTCACGAAAACATAGTGCTAGAAGTCCTCAAAACTGCATTAAAGAAGGATAAGAGCAGAAGCTGCGTCTGGGGTATGACCCATCTTGGCTTGGTAGAGATGACAAGAAAAAAGGTGGTTCAGCCAAAAGCCAACCTTATGCAATCTACATGTCCCCATTGCTTAGGCACAGGTAAGATATTGTCAAAGCAAATTATACTAAAGAAGATTGAGATGGAAATAAATAAGGCTTTGTTCAATAAAAGCTATAAAAAAGTTGAAATACTCGTACACCCTGATATGGCAGAAGACTTTAACAATATATATAATGAAGATATTGAAGCTTTGTGCAAAAAACATAATAA
The DNA here is from genome assembly GCA_028709965.1 of Lutispora sp. Lineage (GTDB taxonomy): Bacteria > Bacillota > Clostridia > Lutisporales > Lutisporaceae > Lutispora. Next base: position 66,014 of record JAQUTA010000001.1, on the reverse strand, counting down.
AAGTATTAGAATTATTCCAGATGTTTCTACTCCTAGGGATGAATTTAGGATACTTAAATGATGTATAAATAGAAATAACTATGTTTGACAAAGAAAAGACCCTGTGATAAAATATTACGGTGTAGGCATATCCGCTCGGGTCGGGTCTAAAAATATTACCTTGCATCCGGCGAGACTTATTTTAAAGGAGGTGCATTGCCTAATGTATGCAATAATAAAAACTGGTGGAAAACAATACAGAGTCAGCGAAGGTGACGTAATATGGGTAGAAAAGCTTCCATATGAAGATGGAGCTAAAGTATCTTTTGATGAAGTTCTTTTGATTAGCGGAGATGGTGAAATCAAAACAGGAGCTCCAGTAATAAGTGGAGTGAGCGTAGATGGAACTGTACTAAAAAATGGTAAAACAAAAAAGGTAATAGTTTTTAAGTACAAATCCAAGAAGGATTACAGGAAGAAACAAGGACATAGACAACCATTTACCCAAGTTAAAATTGAAAAAATTAATGCGTAATGCTATATGATTACAGTAAATATTCTTACGACAGCAGAAGATAAAATAAAAGAGCTAAAGGTTAATGGACACGCTGATTTTAGCGAACATGGCAGTGATATTGTGTGCAGTGCTGTTTCAGCACTCACTCAAACAGCTCTTTTGGGTCTTGTTGAAGTTGTTAAATTAGATTTCAAATACTGCATCGAGGAAGGACTATTAAGTTTTTCATTACCTCATATTAAGGATGGAGCCAAAAAACTTAAAGCCCATGCAATATTGGATACAATGATTCTAGGTTTAAGAAATATAGAGACTAATTACTCGCCTTATATAAGGTTGATTGTAAAGAAGGAGGTGTAATTTATGTTTAACATAAATCTTCAATTGTTTGCTCACAAAAAGGGAGTGGGCAGCTCAAGAAACGGACGTGACAGCCATTCTCAGAGATTGGGAGTTAAAAGAGCTGATGGTCAGGGAGTTAATGCAGGATGCATATTAGTAAGACAAAGAGGCACCAAGATACACCCAGGCAATAATGTGGGTATAGGCAAAGATGATACATTGTTTTCTAAGGTAGAAGGTGTTGTAAAATTTGAGAGAAAAGGCAAGGATAAAAAGCAGGTAAGTGTTTATCCTGTAGCTTAATTTATCAGATACTTATAGGTGCAGCAAGGCTGTGCCTTTTTTGTTACTCTATAGGATAAAATAGTACATATGTATTATAATATGAAAAGAGAAGCAGCAGATTAGGCCACAAAGAAATATGAGGTGAGAAGCATGTTTATAGATAAAGTTAAAATATACATTAAAGCCGGAGATGGCGGAGATGGCAAAATATCTTTTCGAAGAGAAAAATATATTCCTAATGGAGGTCCAGACGGTGGTGATGGAGGCAACGGAGGCAGTGTAATATTTATTGCAGATAGCAGTATGAGAACACTGATGGATTTTCGCTACAAAAGAAAGCATATTGCAGAGATTGGTCAAACAGGAGGAGCAAAAAATTGTTATGGTAAAAGCGGAGATAATTTATATATCAAGGTGCCGGTGGGGACAGTGATAATAGATGGAGAAAGCAAAAGAGCGCTGGGAGACTTAAGACATGAAGATCAAGAGCTTATGGTGGCTAAGGGTGGAAGAGGAGGCAAAGGCAATGCTCAGTTTGCTACATCCACAAGACAAACTCCTAGATTTGCACAGCCGGGTGAAAAAGGTGAGGAAATGGAGATTGAGATGGAACTGAAGCTCATCGCTGACGTTGGACTGGTAGGATTTCCAAACGTGGGAAAATCCACGCTCCTTTCTGTTGTAAGCGCTGCAACACCTAAAATTGCTAACTATCATTTTACCACTTTATCTCCGAATTTAGGTGTGGTTGAGCTGGATTCGGAAAGAAATTTTGTTATGGCCGATATACCAGGATTGATTGAAGGAGCCCATGAAGGGGTAGGGCTCGGCCATGATTTTTTACGACATATTGAAAGAACAAAGGTTATAATTCATGTGCTGGATGTATCAGGCACTGAAGGGAGAGACCCCATAGAAGATTTTAGAAAAATTAACAATGAATTAAGACTATATAGTGAGAAACTTGCTTCTAAACCCCAAGTAGTTGCATGTAATAAAATGGATATACCAGATTCGGAAAAGAATTTTGAAAGAGTGAGACTTTTTTTACCTAGTGAAGGCTATGATATTTTCCCTGTTTCCGGAGCAACAAAGATGGGAATAAAGCCTATGCTTGACAGAGTATATAATATACTAGAAACGATGGAAGGTGAAGAAGAAATTGTTGAAGTAGACAAGGATTTGTTGTATCATAAATATACGGATAAAAAAGACTTCGAAATAAGGATAGAGAATGACATATATGTCATTTCAGGACCTTTAGCAGAAAGACTTTTAGCATCTGTGAACATGGATGACAGCGATTCTGTCAAATACTTTCAGAGGGTCATTAGAAAGAGGGGTATTATCGATGAGTTGAAAAGCATGGGAATAAATGATGGTGATACTGTAAAAATGGGTAGCATTGAATTTGAATATTATGATTAATAAAGCGGAGGTCAGTTTATTATCATGGACTGCATACAATGTGAAAATTGTAAACAGAATACCCCAACGTACTTCTGTATAGCGAAAAATCAAATAATCATTAATGAGAACTACGCAAATAATGCTGAAAAGTGCAGGAGCGGATGGAAAAAGGGGGACTCGAATTACGAGACTCATCGTAGAAAGATCAAAAAAGAAGTAGAAGCTTAAAATTATATAATAAAGCAGACGAAAGTCTGCTTTTAAAATATATAAGAGAAAATGCCAAAATCCGGTTGCCTAAATAGCATAGGGCGAGGTGATAGCTTGAAGAGGAAAGTTGCAGTTATACTAAGCATATTGATAATTATTGCGATGGTGCTGCCTATAATTATATCAATATTTATTATTCAATAGATAACTATATTAAGATTATATAGGGGGATTATTATGGAACTAGGTTTGATAACTATTGTATCAGCATTGCATGACATTACTTCTATAGAAAACTCGCATTATGAATTGATCAGTAGTTTAAGAAAGGACTTTTCTATTAGATTTATTACTTCGGCAGAAGCACAATATATAGATATGCCTATTGTATTTGTAGCTTCTGGGGGTACAGAGGAGATGTTTAAAAACATTTATAATGAGCTTCCTCAGCCTATAATATTATTAACAGATGGGCTGCACAACTCATTGGCTGCATCATTAGAAATACAGTCTTGGATAAATGGTGTGGGGGGAACTTCTCAGATACTTCATGGGAAACCGGAGTATTTGAAAAAAAGGATCAAATCATTAAGCAATATAATTAATGTATCCAACAAACTAAAAAAATCCACCATAGGAGTGGTAGGTTTTCCTTCATCATGGCTTATTGCCAGTGATGTAAACTATATAGATGCCAAGAGAAACTGGGGCATAACCTATAAAAATATTGAGATATCCGAATTATCAGATTTACTAAGCAATACATCAAAAGAGGATTCAAAAGAAATAGCAGATAGATTTATAAGTAATTCTTCCGCTATACAAGAACCCAAGAAAGAAGATGTGACTGATGCAGCTAGAGTATACCTAGCCATGAAGGAATTGTGCAATAAGAATGGCTTAGATGCTGTAACTTTGAAATGCTTTGAAGTACTGGATAGACATAATACTACTGGGTGCCTTGCTTTATCTCTGATGAACGATGAGGGAATCATATCAGGATGTGAAGGAGACTGCCAGACCGTTTTTTCAATGTATCTGGCTAAGCTGCTAACATATGAGGTACCTTTTATGTCAAACCCAGCTTTTATTGATCAAGAATTGAATGAGGTAATCTTTGCTCACTGTACGCTGGCTACATCCATAACGGAAAGATATGTAATCAGAAATCACTTTGAATCTTTAAAAGGAATAGGTATTCAAGGAGAAATAAAAAAAGGACCAGTGACAATTTTCAAGTGCGGTGGGTCAGACCTTAAAAAGTATTTCCTATCAAAAGGAGAAATATTGGATAATCTAAACAGCTCGAGTATGTGCAGAACTCAGCTCAGGATTAAAATGGATGAAAGCGTAAATTACTTTTTTAAAAATCCAATAGCAAACCATCACTTAATAATTAGAGGAGATCATGTTGATACTATAGAAGAATTTATGGATAGCATGGGCTGTACTAGAGTTAGATAAATCTAAAAAATCTTTCTTTCATGCAATTAGTATAGACATAACTACCTTAGATATCCTTGTATATGTTTTCTACAATAACCAAAAATAACCCCATTGATGATTCAATGGGGTTATTTTTATATTAGTTTATTATTATACGTTTGCTGTTTTTACCTTGTTACCTTTGTATTCCGGTGCAGATGGGTCATCTTCAAGCTTCATCATAGTAATGCCTGTATAACCAAACACGACTGATACAATAGGGCTGACAAGATTAAGAATGGCATATGGAACATAGCTCCATGTTGGGATACCTAGGTAACCTGACATGGCAGCACCACAGGTATTCCATGGGAATAGTGATGATGTCATGGTACCAGCATCTTCAAGAGCTCTTGAAAGATTTCTTGGTGCTAAGCCTCTCTTATGGTATTCATCTTTGTACATTTTGCCGGGAAGAACAATTGCCAGGTATTGATCTCCTGCTAATGCATTTACAAATATTGCAGAGACAACTGTAACTAGAACTAGAGAACCAGTGCTCTTTGCAAAGCCAAGTATCCTCTTCGCCAATGTATCTAACATGCCTGATTTTTCAAGCATTCCACCGAAGGTTAATGCGCACATGATAAGGGATATGGTCCACATCATACTTTGCAAACCACCACGAGTGAGCAGATCATCTAATAGTGGATTTCCGGTTTCAGAAACTATACCGTATTGCATAGCATCTAAAACTGCTCCAAGGCTAGCGCCCTGGAATAATAATGCTGCAACACCGCCGAGGATTGTGCCAAACATAAGTCCTGGTATAGCAGGGGTTTTCATGGCAACCAGAACAATTACTATTATAGGCACCAATAGAAGTATAGGGCTAATTCGGAAGTTAGCATTCATAACGTTCAAAAGTTCATTAATTGCTGCGACATCAAGATCTTTGCCTGAAAATTGAGCTCCCATTATTCCGAAGGCTATAAGAGCAATGGCATAACTTGTGCCTGTGGTATAAAACATATGTTTTATGTGGTCAAAAAGATTTGAGCCTGCCATAGCTGGTGCTAAGTTTGTAGTATCGGAAAGAGGTGACAGTTTATCACCAAAATATGCACCTGATATTATAGCACCTGCTGCCATTGGTCCAGGAACTCCAAGACCTGCTGCAACACCCATAAGGGCAATACCGACTGTACCTGCGGTGGTCCATGAGCTGCCTGTTGCAAGAGATACTACACTGCATAGCAACATAGAAGCAATAAGGAAGAACCCAGGTGACAACACCTTTAAACCGTAGAAGATTAGTGTAGGCACTATACCTCCAAGAATCCATGTACCTATGATCATACCTATGATTGCGAGAATTATAATAGCTTGCATTGTGCTACTGATTGTTAAAATAAAACCTTCTTCGATTTCACCCCAAGTGAAGCCCAATCTGTAAACTGCTATTAAAGCAGTTATGATTGAACCCAAAACAAGGGGAATATGAACATCTCCCCCAAGAACCAGTATGGTATACATCAGAATAACTACTGTAAGGGCTATGGGAATTAGAGCTTCTATTACCGTAGCCTCTTTTTTTTGCCTCACTTTGTTAGACATTATCATTTCTCCTTCCATAATGTATTATTTCTTTTTTTGGTATCACAGGTGAAAAAATAAATAACCGAGAATAAATGCAACTAGACAAATTTTAAAAAACTTCCAACTGTAAAAACAAAAAAAGATATAAATATATATTCTGGTTTTATTATCTCAAAGTTAAAGAATAATGTAAATAGTAAAATTTCTCTGATAATTGATAATGTCTATATATAGAAGGCTTTTTCAGAACATTGCTCATAATTAAAACATCAGAAGCAATGTGCGATATATCGATAAATAATTAATATTTAGCGAAATAACAATTGAAATAATCTTCGAAATATAGTATTCTCTAATTAATCTCTAAAAAAAATATGTTAGGGGGTAATTAAAATGGTGAAGTTTATTGTAGGTGAAAAGGGCACCGGAAAGACCAAGGTAATGATTGACATGGCTAATGAAGCATCAAAGGCTTCTAAAGGTCATGTTGTGTACATCGACAGGGACAATAATCATATGTACGATTTGGATAGAAGTCTTCGATTCATCAATGCTGGAGAATTTCAGATTGAGAACTTGAAGGCTTTTTATGGTTTTTTGTGTGGAGTTATTTCTCAGAACTTTGATATTGAAAAAGTTTTCATTGATGGACAGAGGGTTATATCTAACGCGGAAGAAGACTGCTTGCAAGGCTTTGTCAAAAATATGGAGAAACTATATAAAGATTTTGGAGTAAGCTTTGTAGTTAGTTTGAGCAGAAACCCCGATAACGTACCGGAGTTTTTAAAAGCATACTTATAGATATAATTAACTTATAACATTAATACAAAAAAAGCAGGCTGAAGGCTATACTGAAAACAGTATGGTCATTAGCCTGTGTTGTTTTTTAGCTGAAAAGTGAATTAAGCTATGATATAATGAAAAAAGCAGTCTTAAGGCAAGGAGAAATTATGTTTGGATATATTGCACCAGATAAGGGTGAAATGAAGATAAAAGAATATGAGTTATTTAGAGCTTATTACTGCGGGGTTTGCAAATCAATGGGTAAAAGCTTTGGTCCCATATGCAGATTAGGGCTCAATTATGATTCGGTATTTTTGGGTTTGTTTTTATCTTCAATAAATAAGGAAGAGGTTAGCTTGGAATACGAGGCTTGCATAGCCAACCCATTAAAAAAGAAATGGGTGGTAAAGAAAAGCTCAAGTGTAAATTTTTCAAGCGATATAAATATAATACTTACTTATTATAAGCTCCAAGATGATTGGAAGGATGAAAAAAACTTATTTGCTAGGCTAGGTCAGCTTATAATTCATCCAGCATATAAAGAGGTAATAAAAAACAATATAGATGCGGAGCTTCATATTAAGCAATCACTAGAAAAGCTCTATGTTCTTGAAAAGCAAAAATGCAACTCAATGGATGTGGCGGCGGATCCTTTTGCAGATTTAATCAGAGGCATTGTTAAGTTAGGTTATAAAAGCAGCAATAAAAAAGAGGAAGAAGCTGTGGACTGGATGAGCTATAATCTGGGAAAGTGGATATATATTATTGATGCTTTTGATGATATTGAAAAAGATATCCAAAGAAATAACTATAATCCTCTTTTGATTCAGTATGAATACAAAAATGAAGATATAGTAATATTTAGGGATAAAATTAAGGAAGAAGTCAGTTTCAATCTTATTCACACATTAGCCCAAGCAGCGTCAGCCTTTGAACTGCTTGAAATGAATAATAGAAGCATTATAGAAAATATATTATATTTAGGCATGGACAAAAAAACAAAAAGCATTTTGGAAGGAAGGAGCTGCAAGAAGGATGAGAAATCCCTACGAGGTACTGAATATAAGGGAAGGAGCTTCAATTGATGAAATAAAAAGAGCATATAAGGATTTGGTGAAGAAATATCATCCGGATCAATATCAGAATAATCCCCTTTCTGGATTGGCAGAAGAAAAATTAAAAGAGATAAACCAAGCATATGACAGCTTACTCAGAGAAAGTGAGAACAAAAGATCAAGTTATAAAACTCAAGGAAATACTCAAGGTTATAGCGATACTAATCTATATTCACAAGTAAGAATGAATATAATGAATGGGAATATACAACAGGCTGAAAACTTGCTAAATAGAATCAATACGAAGGATGCAGAGTGGCATTATTTGAGAGGTCTAATTTTTATGAGAAAAGGTTGGTACAATGAAGCAGTCAGCAGCATAAATATTGCAGTGAACATGGAGCCTTCAAATATGGAATATAGAGATGCGTTAAATAGGATAGCCTATGCTAACAATCAATATCAGAACAATGGTTATACGAGACGATATAGCTCCGGCGGAGGACCAGATCTTTGCACAATGTGCCAATGTCTTATTTGCTCAGATTGCTGCTGTGAATGTATGGGCGGAAATCTAATAAATTGCATATAAAAGGCTGTGATAAATTGGGAAGAAAGGTTGCCCTTGGAGGCATTTTGACCGCTATAAATATAATACTTTTATATTTAGCTTCTTACATGCCTTCGATGAAGCTTACTATGTATTTTTTGTCAGGACTTATGCCCGGATTGATTTTAGTTGAAATGGGAGCTAGACAGGCTTGGCTTTTATACAGCGCTGTATCATTGATGTCTTTGCTGATTTTAGGAAATCCGATAAATATTATACCTTATATTTTTATCTTTGGCCTTTTCCCACTAGTAAAGTATTATATAGAGAAGACTAGGATAATATATATAGAGATAGTGCTGAAGTTGCTGTTTTTCAATATTGCCTTCTTATCCATATATTTTATATGGACTAGGCTCTTTTTGGTAGGCGTAATATTGCCTATTCCAATCATTTGGCTGATTCTGGGGCTTCAAATTGTTTCTGTATTGTATGATTATATTTTTACACGAATGATTTTTTACTATTGTGATAGAATTAGAATTTTTTGGAGGAAAGATTAGAGATGATAAATACGATTTTGTTCGATTTAGATGGTACTTTGTTGGGAATGGATAATAATGACTTTGAGAAAAAATATTTTTCACTGCTTGCAAATAAATTCGAAAAGCATTGCAGCCCGGAGGCGCTGTATAAAAATATATGGGAATCAACCATACATATGGTGAAAAATTCTGATGGAGTTAGATTGAATCAGGAAATATTTTTTGAAAGATTTAATACTCTCATAGAGAGAGAGCAGCAGGATTTATTCCTTAATGGCTTTAATGAATTCTATGACAATGAATTTGACCTTGTTAGAGATTGTACATTTAGAATAGAGAATATGATAAATGCAGTGAACAAGCTTAAAACAAAGGGATATGATATAATCGTAGCTACCAATCCGCTTTTTCCTAAAGTTGCCATCAATAAAAGAATAAATTGGGCTGGCTTTTCTCTGAAGGATTTTAGTTATGTGACTAATTTTGAGATATGCCGCTTTTGCAAGCCAAATCACAAGTTTTATGAGGACATATTGAAAATTAATAACAAAAAACCAGAAAAATGCATGATGGTGGGCAATGATATGTTGGAAGATATGGTAGCTAAAAAGTTAGGCATATCAACTTATTTGGTCACTGACTGTGTAATCAAAAAAGACAGTCCATATACGCCGGATTATAGCTCCGACAGCCTGGGCTTCCTGCAATACATAGAAGGTATGCCGAGCGTTATATAAGCAATAAAAAAGCAGCCATGCTCTTTTTACATGTCTGCTTTGAGTTTACAACTTCATCATGCTGCTCTATTTTTATAGTTTACCACTGCAATTCAATACATTTTTCATCTTATGCCTTACCATATTTTTTATTGCTTCTCTAGCAGGCCTTAAATACTGCCTTGGATCAAAATCACCGGGATTTTCATTGAAATGCTTTCTGATGGAAGCAGTCATTGCAAGCCTTAAATCTGTGTCTATATTTATTTTGCATACTCCTAGTTTTCCAGCTCTTAAGAGCATTTCCTCCGGCACCCCTTTTGCTCCGGGGACATGACCTCCATAAGTATTGCACAAATCTACAAACTCGGGCAAAACTGTGGATGCACCATGGAGTACTAGAGGGTAATCAGGAAGCAATTCACTGATTCTCTCCAATCTTGCAAAATCCAGCATAGGTTCTCCTTTGAATTTATAAGCCCCATGGCTTGTTCCTATAGCTATTGCAAGAGAATCTACGCCTGTTCTTTCAACAAACTCAACTGCTTGGTCTGGGTCAGTGAAACTGGCATCTCTGCCGCTCACATTGACAGCATCTTCAATACCTGCAAGCCTTCCCAACTCGGCTTCTACAACAATTCCCTTATCATGGGCATACTCTACAACCTTTTTAGTGAGGGCAATATTTTCTTCGAAGGGATGCTTTGATCCATCTATCATAACAGATGTAAAGCCTCCATCGATGCAGGATTTGCATATTTCGAAATCCTCACCATGATCCAGGTGAAGACAAATAGGTAAACCACTGTCCTCTACTGCAGCTTCTACCAATTTCATCAGATAGATGTGCTTTGCGTATTTCCTCGCACCTGCAGAGACTTGCAGTATTAGAGGTGCTTGCTCTTCTTTTGCCGCCTCTACTATTCCCTGGATTATCTCCATATTGTTTACATTAAATGCTCCTACAGCATATTTCTCATCATATGCTCTTTTGAACATTTCCTTTGATGTTACCAAAGGCATTTTTATTACCTCCTTGTATGAAATACATTAACAATTCTATTATACCAGATATTTCATTATTTAGTCCTATGCTCTTTTAAACTTAAAATATTTCTACAATAGAAATATTTTTTTCTATGCTTAAATCAATTATACTTGAATCTTCCAACTTTATCATAGGTTTTGAAATGGAGCTTTGATTAATGAATACTATCTCTCCCCAAGAATCATTGCTCAGCCTTACTCTACTGCCAATGTAATAGTGGGCTATTCTATTAAGAAATGTGAGCAGAATGCTAGTGTTACACTTAGTCAAGTACTCACTTTCATACATTTGAAGAACATCAAAAGGTGTTTGACGCTTTCGATATACTCGATCTGAAGTCATGGCATCGAACACATCTGCTATAGAGATAATTTTAGCATACAGGCTTATTTGATCTCCTTTGATACCAAATGGATAACCGGAGCCATCCTCTCTTTCATGATGCAATAGAACACCAATCATAACATCCTTGCTTATTGCTATGTTAGCTTCAAGTATCTTATAGCCTAAAACGGAGTGCTTTTTCATTTCTTCATATTCTTTAGGTGTTAAGGGACCAGGCTTATTTAATATTTCTTGAGATATTTTTGATTTACCTATATCATGAAGCAAACCACAATAAGAAAGAATTTTCTTTTGGACAGGGCTGAGGTTTAACCAACTGCCAATAAGAAAACATAATAATGAAACATTTACACTATGGGAGTAAGTGTATTCGTCAATGGATCTGATACCATTAAGATTTGAAACAATATCGTTGACTGAAGTAAAACTATTTTGCAAATCATTAACTATTGTTTGAACTTTTAGAGTATCTAAAGTTTTGCCATTGCCAATGTCTTTTATAATAGTTTTAAATTCATTTACTTTTTCAACATAGGTTGCTGTAACAGTTGACTCAGTGATTACTTTAGACTCAAATTCTTCTAATACTTTTAATTTTTCGATGCCAAGATTCATCAATTTATTAATAGTATAATAATCTAAAACAGTATCCTTGTGTAAAAGAATGGCTCCATAATTATTAGAGATATCTTGGGATACTTTCATTCCAGGTATACATTCTGCGACATCGATTGTTAATTCATTAATCACATAATCACCCCATGAAGAATATTTGAAATAATTTGTCAAATATTATACCAATTATATCAAATATGCTATATTTAGGCAAATAGTTCTAAAGTATCATTAAGCACATATTGTTGTAAAACAATATGGCATATGCTAAAATAATAATCATGAAGTCGCAGCTCACCTTTCTCTCAGGAGAAGGGCTTTTTGTTTAATGCCACTATGGAATATAACTATTTTGGGGGAGTATTACAATGAATATATTTAAAAAAGTAATTCAAATAACCGTTGTATTTATACTTGTATTCTCATTGACTTCATGTCAAAGAACTGTCAACACAGATAATGAAGGCAAATTAAAAGCAATGGATATAATGGATATTAAGGGCAGAAGCGTTATACTAGAGAAAAGACCAGATAGAATAGTATCCTTATCTCCAACAAACACAGAGATTGTTTTTGCTCTTGGAGCAGGCGAAAAGCTTGTCGGAGTAACAAACTATTGTGATTACCCAGAGGAAACAAGAAATATTGAACGAATTGGGGATTTTGAAGGACCAAATATAGAAATGATTAAAAAAGTAAAACCAGATGTAGTTTTAGCTGGAGGTTACATACAGGAGGATATAATAAAAGTCCTTGAAAGTTTGGACATTCCCGTTGTTTCTACCGAAGCATCAGATATTGACTCAATATTCGATTCTATTGCTTTGATAGGCAAGCTTGTGGGAGAAGAGACAAAGGCAGAAGAAATAATAAACAATATGCACAAAGATATTGATGATATAAAAAATAAAGTCCTTGGAAAAGGCAGACCAAAGGTATTTTATGTAGTTTGGACAGAACCACTATCCACTGCCGGCCAGGGAACCTTCATAAATGAAATTATTCAAATAGCCGGAGGTCAAAATGTAGCGGCAGAGGTAGAAGGCTGGGCAAAATACAGTGCCGAGGAGCTGATAAAGCAAAACCCGGATATTCTTATAGCTGCTTATCATTCTACTGATAAAGGCATGAGAAAAGAAGATTTTATAGAGGATAATCTTTTCAAAAAACTAGAATGTGTAAAGAATGAGAAGATACATATTATGTCTGATGACAATATTGTAGCAAGACCGGGTCCTAGGATAATAGATGCAATTTACGAAATGGCAAAGGTGTTGCACAATGATGCTTTTTAGATAATAGGATGGTTATGAAAATGGATTATAAAATAAGAGCTGAAGAACTTGGTTTTAACTATGGAAATAAAGAGGTGCTGAAAGATATTAATTTTAAAATTAAAGCTGGCAGCTTTATAAGCATAATAGGACCCAATGGTTCAGGGAAAAGCACTTTTTTGAAAATCCTATCTAGATACTTGAAGCCTCAAAAAGGGATAGTTGTTTTAGGGGAAGAGAACTTAAAAGAATTATCCAAAAAAGAAATAAGCAGAAGACTTTCTGTAGTACCACAAAATATTCTTTTGGAATTTGACTTTAGAGTAAAGGATATAGTATTGATGGGCAGGCACCCTTATATAAACAGGCTAAAGGGAGAAACAGCAGAAGACATAAAGATTGCAGAAAGGGCTATGAAATATACAAATACTCTTGAGTTTTCCCATAGACTGTACAACGAATTAAGCGGCGGGGAAAAACAAAGGGTAATACTGGCTCAGGCACTAGCACAAGAGCCTGGTATACTTCTTTTGGACGAGCCAATTTCACATCTGGACTTGCAGCATCAGGTAGAAATTTTGGACTTGATAAAAAAAATGACTATAGAAGAAGGTTTGACTGCAGTAGCAGTGCTGCATGATCTGAACATGGCATCTGCATATAGCGATTATATTATTATGCTTAAAGATGGCAAGGTATGTTATGAAGGAGAGCCTGAAAAAGTATTAAACAGTACAAATATCGCTTATGTTTTTAATACTGATGTTACTATTAGCAAGAATCCTGTTACGGGTAAAACCTATCTATATCCCATATCAACAGTTCCCAAAAAGATAAGAAATGTAAAAGTTCATTTGATATGCGGCGGCGGAAGCGGATTAGAATTAATTCAAGAGTTGGTTGGCAATGGTTTTGGAGTGTCTACAGGTGTTTTAAATATTGGAGATTCTGATTGGGCTATTTCAAGGCAATATGAACTAGATATTGCAGAGGAAACTCCTTTTTTAAGCATCACCCAAAAAGCTTATGAAAAGAATTTGGAGCTTGCTATTAGAGCTCATTGCATAATTCTTCTGCCTATATATTTCAGCAAAGCAAATATAAAAAATCTTGAGCTTCTCATGGAGAATAGTCTTAAAGATAAAACAATATATATTTTAGATGACAGCAACTTTCAAAGAAGAGATTTTACCGGAGGAGAAGCCCAAAGTATTTATAATAAGATAAAAACACAGCCTAATGTTGTACTGCTTGAAGAAGATGAATTAAAAATAGCATTAATAAAGGCAGATGAAAAAAATGTATAAAAGCACCGGATATATAAAAAACATATTATCCTTAAGTATTTTGATAATGTTTCTTATCATATGTCTTTTTGTTGCAGTGGGAATTGGTGCTGTTGATATACATCTAAAAGAAATAATGAGTATTATTTTTTTAGGTGAAAACACAGACAATAGAGTTATACTTATGGATATAAGATTGCCTCGGGTTATGATTTCTGCGGTTTTAGGAGCAGGCTTATCTGCAGTAGGTGGTGTTATGCAAGGGGTATTCAAAAACCCATTAGTAGATTCATACACTCTGGGAATGTCTTCGGGAGCGGCTTTAGGAGCTGTGTTATCTATAGTTTCAGGCATTGGAATATTTGGCTATGCAACGACTGGAGTTTTTGCCTTCTTGGGGGCTGTCGCTACCCTTTTCTTTGTATATTTTCTTTCTAAAACCAAAAATAGAGTGTCTATAAATTCATTGCTCTTATCAGGAGTGGCTGTGAGCTATTTTCTCTCATCCATTATATCCTTTATGATGATGCTAAATAGAAATAAAATAGAGCAAATAGTCTTTTGGACTATGGGGAGCTTATCCTCTGCCACATGGCAAAAGCTAATTTTCTCTAGTTCTTTTATATTGCCTGGAATATTGGTGCTATGCTTTTTTTCCAGAGAATTGAATATTATGTCCTTGGGCGAGGAATCAGCTCATTATATTGGGGTGGATGTTGAGAAACTGAAATATATTTTGCTTGTAATATGCTCTTTAATAGTTGGAGCTGTGGTATCCACGGGAGGCACCATAGGTTTTTTAGGTCTAGTAGCACCTCATATAGTAAGGATTATCTGGGGTTCAGACAATAGAAAGCTAATACCTTATAGTGCCATAATGGGAGGAGCAATACTGATGCTTTCTGATGCTCTAGGCCGAGTCCTTATCCAGCCTGCAGAAATTCCGGTAGGTGTTATGACCTCCATAATGGGAGGTCCATTCTTCATATTTCTGCTAAAAAAACAAAAAACAAAGGGTGCGTGATGCACCCTTATAATAATATTTCTTTCATAGAATCAATTACAAAATCTATATCCTTTTTACTCACATCATTATTAGTGACAAATCTGAAAAGTCCGCCTTCTTCACCATTTATCTTTATACCCTTTTCGAAAAATTTGGATACAAGCACATCCGGGTTAAAACTAGGACGATTTAATTTGAAGAATACCATGTTAATATGGATCTTTTCTAGATCAAGCTCTACACCTGGAATTTCTAAAAGTCTTTTTCCCAAATATCTGGCGTTCTCATGATCCTCTTCAAGACGCTTTGTCATTTTTTCAAGAGCAATTATCCCGGCTGCGGCTAGAATACCTGCCTGTCTCATGCCACCGCCTAAGAGCTTTCTATTCTTTCTTGCTTTATTTATAAAGGCTTTGGTACCTGCAAGCATTGAGCCTATAGGAGCACACAAGCCTTTGGAAATACAAAACTGGACTGAGTCGGTATATTGGACAATTTGAGCCGCAGACACACCCAAGGCTGTAGCTGCATTAAACAACCTTGCTCCATCAAGATGTATAGGAATTTGGTGATGCTTTGCAATTTCAAATATCTTTTTCATAACATCAAGGGGAACTACAGTTCCATTAGCAAGAGCATTTTCCAAACATATAAGCCCGGTTCTAGGCTCATGTATATCATCGAATCTTATAGCTTTTTGGATTAACTCTGGATAGAGTATATCATCACTGCTTTTGATAGTCCTTAGCTGAACTCCAGATAATACCGCTGTGGCTCCTACTTCGTGAACTGCTATATGGGCATTTTCACCCAAAATTACCTCATCACCCCTAAAAGTGTGTGTCATAACTCCTAGTTGGTTACCCATTGTACCACTAGGAACAAACATGGCTGCTTCTTTCCCTACTATTTCTGCAGAAAGTTTCTCCAAAGCATTTATGGTTGGATCATCTCCATATACATCATCACCTACTTCAGCCTCAAACATGGCTTTTCTCATCTCTACAGTAGGCATAGTCACAGTATCGCTTCTCAAATCTATATACCTCAAAAAAACACACCTCCATATAAATTATAGATATATTATACATTATCATTTTATATATGTCATATTTATAGATAAAGAATGTATATGAAAAAGGGGGCAAAAACATGAAGATCAGTTTTAAGAAACATTATGCTTTCTATACAGCCGCAGTTGCTCTTGCACTTATATTGACTATGACTTTTTATGGCAGAATATCAAATACGGTAACAGTATTTCAAGCAAACATTGAACTGGAAAAAATGGAAAGACAAGGATACAAAAGTTATAATGTCCTAGATGGAACTTTCAAATTTTCGATCCCTGCATCATGGCATGCCTGGGAACAAAAGTTTGTAGGAGGGGAAATAGTTTATCACTTAAACTTTATAACTCCCAATAAAAAGATACACGGTTTTATTCAAGCATGGAAAATGGATAAACCTCTAGAGAAATTTTTGGAGGAATCTAAAAAATCAGCAGTTGGACCGGTAGATTTTAAAACATATAGCTCTAAAGAAATAATGGTGAACCGAAACAAAGGTTTTTTGGTACAATATGAAAGAGCAAAGGAAACAGAAGGGTACTATAAAGCATATGAAGCATTTTTAGAAGATGGAAAAGGAATGATATACAGAGCCAGCTTTTTTACTGATGAAAAGGATTGGAGAAATTATTATCCTTTGATGTATAATAGAATAATACAGTCTTTTAAGATTAAGTGACGCATCATTACACATTATATAAAGGAAGTAATAATATTTGATATATATCCTCTTTACATTCTTCATCGGCAAGCTTATCATAAAAGTTCAGGCTGCCCCTTTTTTCCATGGGTAAGCCTTTCTTTTTTGCATAATTAGAAAATGCATTTATACTCTGATAATTATCAGAGAGCACAGAAAACTCTAAGTAATGGCAACCGGTCTTTTTTGCTTCTTCAATAACTCTGTTTAGGAGCAAGCCAAAATATCCCTGGCCCCTATAGTCGGGCAAAAGGCCTATCTGCCACAAATAAAAAACTCCTTCCTTTGAAGAGCTTTTCAGACCCCCTGTATATCCAACTATAGCTCCCTCATCCTCCAATATCAAGCATGTGTTGTTAAAGTACTCCGATAGTATCCAATAGGTAAAAGGAGTATGTAAGTCCAAGGGCTTACATATATCTATTAATTCTCTTATTGTACCGATATCGCTTGTTTTCATAGGCCTTATTCTCATAAATAAACCTCCAATCAGTAATCCTATAGTTAGTTCATTATACTATATTTAGGTGCAGGAGACGACATTTAGACGGTTATTTATAGGCTATAAAAAATAATAATATATGCTTTTGGCATTTACGATAATCATATGAAAGATTTATTTCATTTCAATGAGATACTTCCAATATTTTTTAGGCATAAAATTAGATTGGAGCTTTGGATTTATCCTGTCCTTTATAGTTATGCTCTCAAAATACTGTTTCCAGAGCTCCTGATAGAATAATTCCTTCTCATGGAATACTACGTCTGCGTTTAATTCTATGTCGCTCATAAACCATTTGGTCTTATCATAGAATACTCCATAATTTCTTTTCACATCATGTATAACAAATACTTGATCTGCCATTCTATCCGCAAAATGATCCCCCAAAAGGCATGCAGTATTATATTGAGTCTCTATGGGCGCATAATAAATGTTGTTTTGAAGCAGCCTGAACCTTATGATTCCTGCCAATAGCTGCTTTTCTCTAGTTATTTTTGTTACTAATCTACGTATATTATATACCCTGTCATCAGAAAGATAAGAGTCTGCAATCTTTCCAACTTTAAAGCCAAAGCGCAAATAATCCAATATGAATATTCCGGCATTCTCATGCTCTGATAAATAAGCATACATAATATTGGTCATTGCATCTTTTGATATTTTATTGATTATAGCATCATGAACCTTTCTTGATTTTTCTGCATCAGCTTGGATATAAATCCTTCTTATCAAAAAGTTGTCTACAAAATTATTCAGAGGGACTATCTGCTCTGGAGAATCTTTTTCATAGTAGGCATCATATATGGCTGTCAAAAGCCCATCAAAGGTACCGTCATAGATATAATACAGCATTATAATTCACCTGAAATCCTTGCAATATTTTCATTGACTGCCATAATCCCCGGGAAAAGTGTAAAGAAGGATAGCTGCTCCATATTTTCACGAACTTTTATATTATCCTCCAGCAACAAGCTGTCTTTTATTGAAGCCGGATTAGTAGGAATGCTTCTTTGAGGAAAATACTTGCCCTTGCAGGTTATGAAGTATTTTGCTCTCTTTAGTACTATTCCAAGCTTTTTCAGATCATCAAAGCCAAGTACAGTTACCTTCCTCGCTTGAAGTATCCGCTGTGCTGATTTCACTCCAATTCCGGGTACTCTCAATAATGTAAAATAATCTGCTTTATTTATTTCCACAGGAAATTTATCAATGTTTCTAATAGCCCATCCACTCTTTGGATCTAATAATTCATCGAAGTTTGGATTTTCTTCATTCAGTAGCTCGCTTGAGTTAAAGCCATAAAATCGGAGCAGCCAGTCTGCCTGATACAATCGATGTTCCCGCAGAAGCGGCGGTCCGCTTATTGTAGGAAGATTAGGGTGACTAGATACAGGGATATAGGCAGAATAATAGACCCTTTTGAGATTGTAGCTATGATAAAGTGATTCAGATAGCTTTAAAATTTTTAAATCATTGTCCTTTGTGGCTCCAATAATTAATTGGGTAGATTGACCCCCGGGGACAAATTGGGGAGCGCTCTTAAACTTATGCTTTTCTTCCTGATTTTGAATTATTCCGGATTTAATGAGACCCATAGGCTTTATTATTGATTCTTTGGTTTTTTGAGGCGCCAGAAGCTTAAGACTTTGGCTGGATGGCAGCTCAATATTTACACTCATTCTGTCTACATATTTTCCTGTCTCTTCTATCAGGGTCTTATTTGCTCCCGGGATAGCCTTTACATGAATATATCCGTTGAAATTCTCTTCCTCCCTAAGTCTTTTAATGGATTTTAAAAGTAGCTCCATGGTGTGGTCGGGACTTATGCATATGGCGGAGCTTAGAAAAAGACCTTCTATGTAATTACGTCTATAGAAATTGATTGTGAGATTTACTAATTCATCAGGAGTAAAGGAAGCTCTAGGCACATCGTTAGAAGAGCGATTGACGCAGTATTTGCAGTCGTATATACAGGAGTTTGTAAATAGTATTTTTAGCAGTGAAATACATCTGCCATCTGGAGCCCAACTGTGGCAAATACCCGAAGGTGCGGCATTTCCTATTCCGCCTTTTTTGTTTTTTCTGTTGCTTCCACTGGAGGAGCAGGATACATCATATTTAGCAGAATCCGATAATATTTTAATTTTCTCAATAAGGTTCACGCTATACACCTCTATCGCTTACTTATACCATTATTTTACCAAAGTTTTACGAACATAGCAAACGTATGTTCGTAAAACTTTGGTTCTGCAATTTATGAGAGAAATCGGTAAAATTATCCGAGCGTACCTCTTAATTGACACGAAGAAGATAGGATAGTAAAATTAAAATAGAGTTTAATAATACAGCTCTGATTTTAGGGGGTTAAGTATGGAAGACTTTGAGATTATAACAGACTCGTTCTGCGACTTGTCCGATAGTATGGCACAAGAAATGGAGCTGACAGTGCTGCCGGCTTATTTTCGTGTGTCAGGAAATGAATATTGTAATTACCTTGACGGTCGTGAAATGCCATTTGAAAAATTCTATGAGCATATGCGAAACGGAGAATCATGCACTACAAGTGCAATCAATATGCGAGACAGCTACGAAACAATTGAAAAAATTTTGCAGCAAGGGAAAGACATACTTTACTTGGGATTTTCCTCAGCTCTGAGCAGTACATTTGGAGTTGTGAATACAATATGTGGCGAGCTTTCAGAAAAATATCCGGAGCGTAAGCTTTATGCTGTGGACACACTTTCTGCCAGCTTAGGTGAAGGCTTGCTTGTTTGGTACGCTGTAAAAATGAAGAAAGCGCAGCAGCCTATCGAAGAGATATGCTCTTGGTTGGAGGCAAACAAGCTTAAACTATGCCATTGGTTCACAGTGGAAGATTTGAATTATTTAAAGCGTGGAGGTAGAATAAGTGCTGCAACAGCATCCGTCGGAACTCTTCTAAACATAAAACCAGTATTGCATGTCAACGATGATGGACAGTTAAAGTTAGTGAGCAAGGTCAGAGGGAGAAAAAAGTCTTTAGAAGCACTAGTGGACAGCATGGAAAAAACTATGCTTCGTGATGAAAAGCAAATGGTTTTCATTTGCCATGCTGATTGTTCAGACGCTGTGAAAAATGTGGAGCATTTGATTAGACAGAAGTTTTATGTAATAGATGTAAAAAGCAATTACATTGGTCCCGCTATCGGTGCCCACACGGGGCCGGGAGGCATCGGTATTTTCTTCCTTGGGGAAGAGCGATAGGAAAAAGCGAATTGAATAAAACATTAATGCGCCGGTCATGGTGGTTAAAATACATACTGACCGGCGCATTATTATGCAAACTAAGTAAAATGCCTGCAAAGCATTGAAATAACTGGAGCTACTGAGGGGACTCGAACCCCTGACCTGCTGATTACGAATCAGCTGCTCTACCAGCTGAGCTACAGTAGCATCATACTTATTAATTTTAACAGCTTCAGTTCATTCTTTCAATCGCTTTTTTCTATTAGTATATTATTTCTTCAATATGTTATAGGATTTCATCCAGAAAATTTATATAATCGTCGTTCAATAATTTCTGCGTAGCAATAATACTCATACAATGTACTGGCATATGATATAATAAAAATGTTTGGGCGGAGGGGGGATTTTGCTATGAAAAAGAAATTATGGTTTGTTCTAATCGCTTTGATAATATATGCTGCAATTACTTTAATGAACGAAGGTACCATGGAAAACAATGATCCTAGTACACTTGATATGCTAAAAGTTCATTACATAGATGTAGGGCAGGCAGACAGCATCTTGATTCAGAACAATGGTGAAGCCATGCTTATTGATGCAGGCAACAATGGGGATTCGGAAGCAGTAGTAGATTATATAAAGTCGCAGAATATTAAGAGGCTAGATTATGCAATAGGTACTCATCCTCATGAGGATCATATTGGAGGTCTCGATGCAGTTATTGAAAGTTTTAATGTAGGTGCAGTTTACATGCCTAAAGCTATAAGCACTACCAAAACATTTGAAGACGTGTTAAAAGCAGTATCTAATAAAGGGCTAAAGGTTAATACTCCAATTCCAGGCACAAATATTAAGCTGGGAAATGCAACTTGTACAATACTTGCACCTAATAGCAGCAACTATGATGAAACAAATAATCATTCTATAGTTATCAAGCTTTCTCATGGAAACAATTCTTTCCTGTTTACAGGGGATTCAGAGAGCGTTTCTGAAAAAGAGATGATTGAAAAGGGCTTTGATTTGTCTGCAGATGTTTTGAAGGTTGCCCATCATGCCAGCAAATCATCAACTACTCAAGACTTCTTGGATAGAGTAAATCCAAAGTATGCAGTGATAAGTGTCGGGTACGATAATAAATATGGTCATCCTGATAAGGCAGTGGTAGATAGATTAAAGAAAAAAGATATAATAATATATAGGACGGACGAGAATGGAACTATTATTGCAATCTCTGATGCGAAATCAATAGTATTTAACCTAGGTAAAGGTGAGGAGAAGTAATATGAGATATATAATCGATAGATTTGAAGGAGACTATGCTGTTTGTGAAGATGTAAACAAAGAAATCATTAATATTGAGAGAACTGAGATACCTTCTGAAGCAAAGGAAGGAGATGTCATAGTTAGGCATGAGGGTAAAATTTATATTGATATAGATGAAACCAATAAGAGAAAAGAAAACATCCAGAGATTGATGGATGATCTCTGGATATAACTTATAATTTTATGACATCATTTTTTGGAGGCTTTGGGCCAAAATACTGATAAAAATCAGTTTTCATCATACCGTTATAAAGCTTCCTTTTTTTATCTGCTTTCTTGCCAAAGAATCTCTCAAATTCTTCATGGGCAGTAATTATGTAGTAAGACCAATTATCTAGAGAAGAAAAGACCTTGCCCATGTCAGCATACAATTTTTCTACTGTTTTTATGTCATCCAATCGTTCTCCATAGGGAGGGTTTGTGACTATAAAGCCATATTTATCCTTGCTGGAGAAATCTCTTACATCTCTTTGCTGAAAATGTATGTATTCCTCTACGCCCGCTTTTTTTGCGTTGCTTCTAGCCACCTTTATTACCTTTTCATCAATATCATATCCTTGAATATGGATATCCTGGCTGGTTATTATTTTATCCTCTGCTTCTTGACGCTCTCTATCCCAAATTTTTTGTGGTATCCTTGACCACTTTTCAGCAATAAAATCTCTTTTTAATCCCGGAGCAATGTTCAAACCTTTGAGTGCCGCCTCGATAGGTATAGTCCCGGAGCCGCAAAATGGATCTACAAGAAGTCGTCCTTCTTTCCATGGAGTCAGAGATATCATAGTTGCAGCTAGTGTTTCTCTAATTGGTGCTGCACTGCCGATTTCTCTATAGCCTCTTTTGTGCAAAGCCATTCCTGTACTATCTAGATAAAGAGTGACCTGATCTTTAAAGACAAATATATGTATGGGATAAGTAGCTCCGGTCTCGCTGAACCAATTCACATTATATTTCATCTTCAGGCTTTCAACTACTGCTTTTTTCACTATTGATTGAATATCTGAAGTGCTAAATAACTTGGATTTGACAGAAGCTGCTTTTGCAGC
This sequence comes from Lutispora sp., assembly GCA_028709965.1. Lineage (GTDB taxonomy): Bacteria > Bacillota > Clostridia > Lutisporales > Lutisporaceae > Lutispora. The sequence continues at coordinate 43,158 of JAQUTA010000001.1, read as the reverse complement.
AGGAAAGGAGCCTGCCTTTGGTATCCATTCATGCCAAGGCAAACCCTTCGTCTGTTGAAAAAGTTCCTCAAAGGATGTGGCATAAAATTCACCAATTTTCACAAGAACACGTTCACCAGTACGAAGCCATAGGTTTGCTTTTGCTATACCTGATTCATCAGATAGAAAATAAACCCTGCCATCTTCTACTTTACTGACTTCAAAACCTAGGTCCTTAATTTCTCTGGATAATATTGCCTCTAGGCCAAAGCCACAGGGTGCGCATAGCTCTATATATGACATTTAATCTCTCCTCGTCAGTTTTATCTTAAGTTTCTCTTGCTTTTGCTGGGCTGATTATTATACTCTGTATAAACGAAAGCCGCGATGATGGGGATAGCAATGAAAAACCATAAGTGAGCACTATTTGCAATTCTCAATATGAACCATTCCAAGAATAGAACTATTATCCAAACGGCATAATTATTAATAGCCTTACTCATATATTCATACCTCCTTGTTTGTGCTTATTTATAGTATATCAAAAAAAACCATTGTAAGTCATTACATATATTACTTTTTGGTAGATTTGCAACTAATTATTATCATAATCGTCAAATATATAGTTCTAATATGAAAATAATATATAGTGAAATGAAATAAGAATAATAAGTTTGGAGTGATTATTTTATGTTGAAAAGAAAAAAACTTCTAATTCTAGCAGGAATATTTATATTAGCGGCGATAACCATTGTCTCATGCACACCCTCTACCAAGGAGCCTGATGCAAAAATACCACCACAAAAAGACGATGTCAGCTTATATTATCCTCTGAAGGTTGGTAGTGAATGGGAATACGAAGGGGAAGGGAATGAGTATGCAGCTTATACACAAAAAGTTATTTACTCAAAAGATAATAAATATCAGGTAATGATAGATAATGGAGGAACCAGAGCTGCAAACATATATGAGATAAAAGATGACAGTATAGTGAATACTTATATGGAAGGGGAAGTTTATGATGAAAAGAATGTATTGGACAATGATGCAAATTTAGATACAGTAATTATCAAGCTTCCTATTGAAGTGGGAAATAAATGGATAAGCGAGGAAAATTCCTATGAGATTATAGATATAAATGCCTCTGTGACTGTTCCTGCCGGTACTTTTGAAGACTGTATTATTGTAAAGGAAATATATAAGGACAAAACAGCTTACAGAAATTACTATTATAAAAAAGAGGTTGGTTTGGTGAAATCAGAATATAAAACTAATGATGGATTTACTGTATCTTCTCTTTTAAAAAGTTATAAATTGGTCTCTGATTAGCACATGTATATTTATCAAAATGTTTATAATATAAAGATCTAAGGGACTCCAAATTCGGCTTTTGGAGTCCCTTAGATCTTTAATTATTCATCATGTACTGATGAATTGACACGAATAAATCAATAATCTATAATAGTAATTGTTTATTATTTATCTCGTTGGTTTTTATGCAAGTAATTTAATAATTATAAAGGAGGAGGTGCATTTGTTGATGAATAACAACAAATGCTGTTGTGCTGAGCGAAGCCATTATTTTGACAAGTTTGATAAAATATTGGCAATGTATGAAGGAAAAGAATCAGATTTGATTCCTATATTACAAGATTTACAAGAAGCTTATGGATATTTGCCTCAGGATGTACTTGATGAGCTTTGCAATAGGACAGGCATGCACCCAACTCAAGTGATGGGTGTAATTACATTTTATTCTCAATTTAGGTTATTACCTACAGGTCAAAATCTAATAAAGTTATGCTTTGGAACTGCTTGTCATGTAAAAGGCTCAGATAAAATAGCAGAAGCATTAAAAGAAGAATTAAAGATAGAAATTGGAGAAACAACAAAGGATAATAAATTTACATTGGAGACAGTAGCATGTTTAGGTTGCTGCGGTCTTGCTCCTGTAATGATGATAGGTGATGATGTCTACGGTAAATTAGTGCCAAAGGATGTTCCAAAAATTTTAGAGAAATATAGATAGATTTAGGTAAGTAAACAGTTAGGAGGTATTGTGTAATGAGAATGTATCGTACCCATATCATGATTTGCAGGGGAACCGGATGTTCATCCTCTAACTCGGAGCAGATAGCAAAAAATTTTGAAGAACAAATAAAGACTCATGGTCTCCAAGAAGAGATAATTGTTGAGAGAACAGGTTGTTTTGGTTTGTGCTCTCTTGGACCAATAGTCATTATATATCCTGAAGCTTCTTTCTACAGTATGGTTAAGCCAGAAGATGTAGAGGAGATAGTAAAGGAGCATCTAGTTAAAGGCAGAGTTGTAAAGAGACTTCTATATGCTGAAACTGTAACAGAAGATGGAATAAAATCAATAAATGAAGTGAATTTTTACAAAAAGCAAGTCAGGGTTGCACTTAGAAACTGCGGTGTAATAAACCCTGAAAATATTGATGAATATATAGCCTTTGATGGATATAAGGCTTTATCAAAATGTTTGACCGAATTAAAACCTGAAGAAGTTATTGATATAGTTAAGAAATCAGGCCTCAGGGGAAGAGGAGGCGGCGGATTCCCAACAGGTAATAAATGGGATTTCACTGCGAAAGCTCAAGGCGATCAAAAATATGTATGCTGTAATGCAGACGAAGGTGATCCAGGTGCCTTTATGGATAGAAGCATTCTAGAAGGTGACCCTCATTCAGTGTTGGAAGCTATGACAATAGCAGGCTATGCTATTGGAGGCAGTCAAGGTTATATATATATTAGAGCAGAGTACCCTTTAGCTGTTAAACGACTTACTGTAGCCATTAACCAGGCTAGAGAATATGGATTATTAGGCAAGAATATTTTGGGTACAGGATTTGATTTTGATATTGAAATTCGACTTGGAGCGGGAGCTTTCGTATGCGGTGAAGAGACAGCTTTAATAGCATCAATAGAAGGTCAAAGAGGAATGCCCAGAATAAGACCGCCCTTCCCTGCAGTAAAGGGCTTATTTGGAAAGCCAACGCTTCTAAACAATGTAGAAACTTATGCAAATATTTGTCCAATAATAAATAAGGGTTCTGAATGGTTTGCTTCCATGGGTACTGAAAAATCAAAAGGCACTAAAGTGTTTGCACTAGGGGGAAAAATAAATCACACCGGCTTGGTCGAGGTTCCTATGGGAACTACTATGAGGGAAATAATATATGAAATAGGCGGAGGCTGTCCTGATGATAAAGCCTTTAAGGCTGTGCAAATGGGCGGTCCTTCAGGAGGCTGTATTCCTGCAGAGCTTATAGATACAGTCATAGATTATGATTCTGTTACAAAGACAGGGGCAATAATGGGCTCCGGTGGTATGGTAGTGATGGATGAAGATAATTGCATGGTTGATATTGCAAGATTCTTCTTAGATTTTACCGTAGAAGAGTCCTGTGGCAAGTGTACTTTCTGCAGGATTGGAATAAAGAGAATGAATGAAATTTTAACAAGGATAACAAAGGGACAGGGAAAAGAAGGGGATATTGAACTTTTAGAAGAATTGGCGTTGAATATCAAGAAAAACTCCCTTTGCGGATTGGGGCAAACGGCTCCTAATCCTGTTTTGACTACTATAAAATATTTCAGAGATGAATATGAAGCTCATATAAGAGATAAGAAATGTCCTGCTAAGCAATGCAAGAACTTAATAGAGTATAAAATAAATGCTGACAAGTGCAAAGGTTGCACACTATGCAGTAGAGTATGCCCGGTGAAGGCCATATCCGGAGAATTGAAAAAAGCGCACAGAATCGATAGCAGCATATGTAAAAAATGCGGGCTTTGTAAAGAAACCTGCAAATTTGCCGCTATCGAAATAGAATAACTTGTAAAGGGATGAGGTAGAGAACTATGGGAAAGTTAAGTTTAACCATAAACGGAAAAGCAGTTACTGCCAATCCTGGTCAGACTATATTGGATGTAGCAAGAGAAAATAGCATGCTCATACCAACTCTATGCCATGATGACAGACTAAAGCCTTTTGGCTCCTGTCTGCTTTGCAGGGTAGAAGTGGAAGGTGCTCGAGGCAATATGCTAGCCTGCGCAACCCAAGTCGCTGATGGAATGGTTGTAAGAACTGAAACTGAGGATGTAAATAATGCAAGGAAGATGTGCTTGGAGCTTCTTTTATCCCAACACTATGGAGATTGCACTGCACCTTGCAGCATGACCTGCCCTGCAGGTATTGATGTGCAGGGTTATATAGCTCATATTGCCAATGGACAATACCACAAAGCAGTGGAGCTCATAAAAGATAAAAACCCACTTCCGGTGGTATGCGGCAGAGTCTGCACCAGACCTTGCGAAGATGAATGCAGAAGAAATCTTGTGGATGAAAGAGTAGGAATAGATTATCTTAAAAGATTTGCGTCGGATTATGATTTAAATAGTGATAATCATTATTTACCATATAAGAAGTCTGCAACAGGCAAGAAGGCTGCAGTTATAGGAGCGGGTCCTGCAGGGTTATCCTGTGCTTTCTATCTTGCTAAAGAAGGGCATCAGGTTACCATATTTGAGAGATGGCCAAGAGGCGGTGGAATGCTCAGATATGGTATTCCCGAGTATAGAATGCCAAAGGATGTTTTAGATAAGGAAATCGACACTATAAAGGAACTGGGAGTAGAGATACAATATGAAAAGACCTTTGGCGTAGATGTGACTTACGAAAGCCTGAGAAATGATGGCTATAAGGCTATATTTTTAGGAATAGGCTCTCAAATCGGTCAGCCAATAGGTTGCGAAGGTGAAGCGTGCCCCATGGGAGTATATGCTGGGGTTGACTTCTTAGGCAGAGTTGGATTAGGTCACAATATTGATTTATCTGGCAAGCATGTAATCGTAATCGGTGGAGGAAATACAGCCATTGATGCTTCTAGAACCGCTCTAAGACTTGGAGCAAAAAAGGTTACAGTGGCTTATAGAAGAACAAAAAAGGAAATGCCTGCTCATGAAATGGAAATAGATGAAGCCGAATACGAAGGAGTGGAATTTGAATTCCTTATAGCTCCCAAGCAGATAGTAAGTGATGCAGGCAAGCCAATTTATATAGAATTTATTAGGATGAAGCTGGGAGAACCTGATGCATCTGGCAGAAGAAGACCTATAGAAATACCAGGTTCTGAATTCAAGATGCCTGCAGATTATGTAATAGGTGCTATAGGCCAAACTCAGGACTTGAGCTTTATCAATGACAATTTTAAACTTGAAGTAAATAAAAACAAGATTGTGGTAGACCCAGATATTATGACTACCAACCTTGAAGGAGTATTTGCCGGAGGAGATGGCGTAACAGGACCACAGACTGCAATCAAAGCAATAGCAGCAGGAAGAACAGCAGCTTACTCCATGGACAAGTATTTAAGAGGAGCAAAGATAGAAAAGCTTCCGGGAATGTACAATCATGTCAAAGGGAAGAAACTGAAAGATATTGACAAGAAAGAGTACGAAGAGCATGAAAAAATAGAGAAAATAAAGATGCCAATGCTCAACAAGGAAGAAAGAAATCATAACTTCAAGGAAGTGGAGCTAGGCTTTACTGAAGAACAAGCAAAGGCTGAAGCTGCAAGATGTTTGTCCTGCGGATGCAAGGATGTTCATGAGTGCAAGCTGAGAGAATTTGCTACAACCTATGATGCAAAGCAGGATAGATTGGCAGGTACTATAACTAAGCATCCAATTGATGAGAGCCACCCATTTATCAGCAGAGATAGGAATAAATGCATCATGTGCGGAAGATGCGTAAGAATATGTCTTGAGGTTCAAGGAGCAGGAGCTTTGGGCTTCATATCCAGAGGATACAATGCTACTATTGAACCCTCATTTAGCAAGCCTTTTGGCGAAGATAGCCGCTGCGAGTCTTGTGGTCAGTGCGTTTCCGCTTGTCCTGTAGGAGCTTTGACAGAAAAGGTTCAGCTGCCCAAGCCAGGACCCTTTGCAGAGCAAGTCGTGGAAACCACCTGCAACCACTGTGGTACAGGCTGCACCCTCAAGCTTAATGTAGCGGGAGACAGATTTATCAGAGCCACATCAGAGGTAGGATTGGGCGTTAATAATGGAAATCTATGTGAAAATGGAAGATTCCAAAATAGCTTCATAAACTCTCCTGAAAGATTATTGAGACCTATGATAAGAAAAGATGGCAAATTGGTAGAAAGCAGTTGGGAAGAAGCCTATAAGCTTATAGCTCAAAAGATGATAGATAAAACAGCAATTGGTTTTGTATCTCAAAAAGCTACAAATGAAGAAGTTGCTGCAATTAATAAGATTGTCTCAAATAATCTTTACAGCTTTGAGTTGAAGGATGCAGCATATGGCTTACAATATGCCTTTAGCAAGAATTACAAAAATACTTCCTATGAGGATATAAATAAAGCAGATCTTATCCTATGCTTGGGCTTTGACCTCAAGGAGAAAAACCCTGTAGCAGCACTTATGGTTAAAGCTGCAGCAGAAAACGGTACAGAATTTATTATGGTAAGTGAAGCTGTATCAAAGCTGGATAGATATGCCGGAATGGTTGTAAGAGTAGATGATAATAACGTTAAAGATTTTGCTGAAACATTAGCAAAAGCAGTTAAGGATGACACCTCAGATAGAGTAGGAGTTGCATTGGCATCAAAGCTTAAAGCAGCAACAAATCCTCTTATCATAATAGGCGGAGCTGCCGGTTATGCTGAAGCTAAAGCCTCAGCAGAGCTTCTAAAAGCTATAGACAAAGGAGCCGAAAGCATTTTATTGATGCAGAGCAAGCCAAATAGTTTGGGCTTGATCAATTTAGGCGTAAAGAGTTACGAAGCAGCTGAACGGAGCTTGAAAGATAATGCAGTATTAGTATATGGCGAAGACCCAATAGGCACAGGAGATTCTGAGGCAGGAAAAGCACTGAAAGAAGCAGGCTTCCTTGTAGTATGTGATATGCTGCTTACAGAAACAGCTAAATTGGCAGATGCAGTTCTTCCAATAACAAGCTTTGCAGAAAATGAAGGCACATACACCAACAGCGAAGGAAGAATACAAAAGATTAACAAAGCTATGGAACCAAAGACTGGAAAAGAAAACCTCGATATGATAAAATCTATATTAGAATCAATCAGATAAGATTCAGCATTTAAGTGCCGGCATCATGATGATGCCGGCATACTTTATATAAGGAGGATTTTGTATGATATACGCATCCTATATGGATTCACCTGTAGGGAGGATATATTTCCAATCATCAGGAAAAGGTCTTACCTATATAAACTTTAGAGAAAATGATAAGCCTATCGAAGATCATGAGAAAAATGAAGATGAACATATTAAACTCGCTAAGAAGGAGCTAGAGGAGTATTTTGCCGGTAAGATTAAGGCATTCACAGTCAAGCTTGATTTGCAAGGCACTGATTTTCAAAAGAAGGTCTGGGGTAAGCTCCTAGAAATACCCTATGGTGAGCTTCGGACCTATGCAGAAATTGCAGAAGCTTTGGGAGGAAAAAGATATAGCCGCGCAGTTGGTACAGCCAACAAAGCAAACCCCATTCCAATAATTGTGCCCTGCCATAGAGTTATTAGGATGGGAAGAAGGATTTCAAACTATTCCGGTGGTCTTGAGGTGCAAAGAAAGCTGTTTGAAGTAGAAGACATAAGCTTCGGCGATATTACATATATTAAAAAGCATCAATAAGTATGCTTGTATACCTTCCATAATTTTGCTCACCTTGACACCAATATAGATAAGTAGTATTCTATACTTGAATTTAATATGATATTGTCCGCTAGGGGAGCTTATGCTGAGAGAGTGGTTTAGGCCACTGACCCTTGGAACCTGTGTAGTTAATTCTAACGAAGGAAAGCGGTTTCGGTTAAGTAAATTTTTCATGGCCGCAACGCTTGTTGCGGTTATTTATTTTTGACCGTCTCCTCCATGGACATATCAAAAAAAGGAGGAATATTCATGAATTATTTTACCCAAATCTTAAATGAGCTAAAGGAGCTTAAAGGAGCTACAATCATGATACTTCTTGCTCTTGTTGGCATATCAATTCTTCTGGCTTATGCAGGGAAGAACAAGAAAACAAGCACTAAAGTTTTAGTTTACGGTGGGCTTTGTATAGCCATGTCTTTTGTATTATCTTACATCAGGCTTTATCATTGGCCTCAGGGAGGTTCCATAACTCCCGGCAGCATGCTGCCTATGTTCATATTTGCATTTATTTTTGGACCTAGGGCAGGACTCATAGCCGGTACCGCTTACGGATTTTTGCAATTCATTCAAGACCCATATGTAGTGCACTGGGCACAAGTGCTTCTTGATTATCCTATAGCTTTTGCAGCTATGGGTTTGGCAGGATTGAACAGGAAGCATCTGCCTGCAAGCGTATTGGTAGGAGGCTTTGGCAGATTTATGGCTCATTTTATATCTGGATTTGTATTTTTCGGAATGTATGCACCAGAAGGCATGAATCCCATATGGTACTCTCTTACAGTCAACCTTACACTTATGGGTACAGAAACAGCAATATGCCTTGCAATATCATTGATACCACAATTCAGAAGTGCCATAGAAAAACTGAAGAATAATGCGATAGTATAAGAGAGCCGATTGGCTCTCTTTTTGTACCCAAAATATATTGGAATTACGCATTAATCTGTTATAATGATAATAATCTAATGTTTGGAGGCAGAGCGAAATGAAGGGCAAAGTAAAATATATGATGTTAGTTATATCTATTTCTTTTATTGTTGCAGGTATTTATAGGGGCGAAGTGGCAGAAGTTCTTAAAAAAGCCATAAATATTTGCTTGGAGTGCATAGGAATTGGCTAATTCAAAGAGAAGAATAGTTCAGATAGCTTCAACTATCTTAGGGAACGGATATTTTGAAGGCTTTGCCAAAGGAACCATATATAGAGGCAAACTCAAATCGGTTTGTTTCCCGGGGCTCAATTGCTACTCTTGCCCAGGGGCTTATACTTCCTGTCCAATAGGTTCACTTCAGTCTGTGGCTGCAGGACTTAAGCATCAGATTTCATTATATGTTATAGGATTTTTGATGCTCATTGGTACTATCGGAGGAAGGTTTGTATGCGGCTGGCTATGCCCTTTTGGTTTTTTTCAAGAGCTTCTATATAAGATACCTTCCAAGAAGTTCAGAATGCCTAAATTCTTAAATGCATTTAAATATTTTTTCCTTGCAGTATTTGTACTGCTATTACCGGCTTTATTTACCAATGAAGTAGGAATTGGGCTGCCTTATTTTTGCAAATACATTTGCCCTGCAGGCACACTGGAGGCAGGCATACCCTTAACCATAAGCAATATAGCCCTAAGGGGTGCTATAGGCATCCTATATTATTGGAAGCTTATACTTCTTGGTGTTACAATTATTCTGTCAATACTGATTTCACGACCATTTTGTAGAGCAGTATGCCCACTAGGAGCCATATATTCATTATTTAACCCTATAAGTTTTTACAAGATGAATGTGGACTCGAAAAAATGTATAAAATGTGATATATGCAATAAAAACTGTCCTGTAGACATTAAGATTTATGAAAACGCCAATAATCCTGAATGTGTGAGATGTGGAAAATGTGTTGAAAAATGCCCTACAAAAGCCATAGAATCAGGATTTAATGTAAATGATAGGAGGATGAATAATGAGAAAACCTTTAATAATAATTGCAGCGTTAATAATCGCAATTAATCTATCTGCTTGTGGTAACAAGACTGTAGAGGAGAAACCACAGCAAGAAACTAAAGAACCGGCTAAACCTGATGTAGAAGCAGCAAACCCAGATAATCAAGCTAATGCTGGTGATAAACAACCTGAGACTTCAGAAAAAAGCCCCGAGGAATATGAAGGTGCTTTCAAGATACCTGATTTTACTTCTCAGAATCTAGACGGAAATGAGGTTACTAATCAATTTATTGCTGATAATAAGCTGACTATTGTAAATGTCTGGACTACAACCTGACCCTCCTGTATAACAGAAATTCCTGCGTTGCAGGAAATAGAAGATAAGTATTCTGATAAAGGTGTCAAGGTTCTTGCTATACTTGCAGATAACGAAATAGAAAATGGGAAGAAAATATTAGGCCAAAAAGGTGGTAAATATACCAATATTCTTCCAACAGAAAGTCTTATAGATGGTTTTTTAGATCAAATTATGTATGTGCCAACCACATTAATTGTAAATAGCAAGGGAGAAATGATAGGAGAAATAGTAGCTGGAGCCCGCTCCACAAAAGAATTTTCTAAGCTCATTGATGATGCTTTAAATAAATAATATTTATATACTCAACAAGGGGAGGCATGCCAATGTATGAAAGCATAGAAAAAGAGATAATGATTGAAAAACACTTTGGATGTTCCATAAATGATATAGCAAGAAATGTTATAATAAGTCCCGTATGGCCTTTGTCGGGTTTTATAGAAAGGGCAGAGAGCATAGTAAAAGAATTCAAGGGCTGGTACAAGGGGGTCACTCTAATTTACAAGGAGAAGCCTATAACTGTTATAAGCAGTGGTATTGGTGCTCCAATGACAGGGGATTGTGTGATAGCATTAGGATACTCTGATTGTAAAAATATATTTTTTTCAGGCTCTGCCGGAGCCATAAATAATAAACTCAATTTTGGAGATATTTTGATATGCAGCAATGCAGTCATTGGAGAGGGATTTTCCAGATATCATATGGAAGACATGCAACGGGACTGCTTTGGTCAAACTGCATTAGGCTGTGATGAATTAGCTCAAGTATTATTTCAGCAATCCGTGCCAATTGCTCATTCTTTGGGGGTGGCTGTACATAGAGGCAAAATATTTTCTACAGATTCCATATTGGGAGAAAATAAAAAGAGCTTTAATTTCATGATTCAAAAAGGTTGTGACGGGGTTGAAATGGAGGTTTCTGCTGTTTTTACAGCAGCTGAAGCCATAGGTCGTAATGCCGCTGCACTTATTACAATAAGTGACCTGCCACTGAAACATAGAAGCCTTTTTCATGGAACGGAAGAAGATGACGAAAAATGTTATAAAAATACTGCAAAAATGCTCCCAAGAATTTTGTTGGAAGCGGCTGCATTAAATGATATGTAAGGAGGAAATAATTTTGAAGTTTATTCGATTTAATAAAGATGGTTTCATCAGCTATGGCCTGTTAGAGGGAGAGAAAGTTAAAGTAATCAAAGGTGACATATTCGAATATTACGAAATTACCAATGCATTTTATGATATCACAGAAATAGATTTTCTGACTCCTTGCACGCCTTCAAAAATAATCTGTGTAGGGCTTAATTATAAATCCCATGCTCTAGAGTTGAATATGAGTTTACCCCAAGAGCCGGTAATATTCTTAAAACCGCCTACAGCAGCATTAGCTCATAGGGGAGAGATAATAAAGCCTGAAATGTCCCAAAGAGTTGATTATGAAGCCGAATTAGCGTTAGTAATCGGAAGACCTGCCAAAAATATTAAGCCGGAGGAAGCTTATGATTACATACTAGGTGTAACTTGTTTTAATGATGTGACTGCAAGAGATCTTCAAAATAAGGATGGGCAGTGGACGAGAGCTAAATCCTTTGATACTTTTGCTCCTTTTGGTCCATGTATAGCAACAGATTTAGACTATGATAATTTGACATTAGAGCTCTTATTAAACGGAGAAACAAAGCAGAAATCCAATACCTCGGATTTTATTTTCAACGTAAGTGAAATTGTAAGCTTTATTAGCAATGTAATGCTTCTTAATCCAGGAGATGTGATTGCAACTGGGACTCCTTCGGGTATAGGTCCCATGAATGCAGGTGATATAGTTCAGGTAAAAATTCAAGATATTGGAGTTCTTAAAAATTATGTGCTCTAATATGTACTATTAAGCTATAAGAATTTATGTAAAAATTAAAAGAATATGATATAATAATGCTGTATTTATAACTATTAGGGGAGAGTATTTGCGATGAGTGCCTTGGCGTCTAGCAGTATAAAAACTTTTGCCGATAGTATATCCCAATTGTATAAGGTGTTTTTTAAGCGGTATCCGATTTTCAAGCTATTAATTGCGAATATATTATTTCATGGCTCAGGAAACTTTGGATTATCACTTATGGAAGAAGACATGGTATTGGGTCAATATACTATATATACAACCAATGAGGGTAATATTGTAAAAGATGGACTGGATAGCAAAATAAGCGTTGGTTTTAAAGTTCAAAAATCCATATTTGATGATGTGCTAATCAATAAAGATTTATATGCATCTAAGCCTTTTAAACTATTTAAGTTTATCCCCAGTCTGATGTCTTCCGTATATATTAATAAGGGATCTTCTGTAGGTGATTACTTAAAAGGCGGTAAGATAATATTGAGGCAGGGCAATGAAAAAGATATATTTTATCTTCATAATTGGTACAATGATGAAGAGCTTAATAAACTTGCCGGCTGGACCGAAGGAAAGCTTGGAACAAGTCAGCTGAGGTTAAATCTATCAAAAGGCTTTGGATATGATCCCATGAACCTTGTTATACAGACCATTGATGGAAATAAACCAATAGGCACAATTCAATTATATGACTTCAGTGAGATTGATCAAAACTGTAAGCTTGGAATAAGAATTGGAGATAGGGATTACTGGAGCAAAGGCTATGGAGAAGATGCAATAAAAACACTTCTGCATTATGCTTTTTATGATTTGGATATATTTAGAGTATCTTTAAAGCTCTATGAGTATAATGAAAGAGCTTCTAAGTGTTATGTTAAATGTGGATTTAAATATGAAGGCAGAACAAGAAAATCTGCTTTTATAGATGGAAATTTTTATGATGAAATCATAATGGGAGCATTAAAGAGTGAATTCATAAGTAAAAATATAAGATAAAATTCAGGCCTTTATAGGGCCTGAATTTTTCACTTCCTCATGTCCATCATATCTTGAATCATGTCATTAATTCTAAAGAAGGCATTTCTGCCAGTTCTACTGATCCTTTTCCTTACTTTGCCGCTAAAAATAGGCAAAAGCATTAATCCGCCTAATGCGCTCATGGTTCCCATTCTCATCATACTGCGTCTTCTTTGCAACATAAAAGTCACTTCCTTTCAGAATTTAATCTGATGTGTTCAATATTTAGCTTGCGTTTTTTTAATACAAATAAAACATGAAAATTGTAGAATTTTTTTGATTATCTCAGTGAATAGCGAGTGTTTGCTAAAAATAGGAGGATTATAGCTTTTTTTATAGAATTATAGCTAAATCACATCTTTTTGTGTTAGAACCAAATTTAAATATGAATTAGGGTGATAGCATGGACAAAAAAGAATTTTATTTTTCCCTCGATATAGGCACTAGAACAGTGGTTGGGATAGTCGGTGTTTTTCATGGAGAAGTCTTCAAAATAATTGACTTTGAAGTTGAAGAGCATAAAAAAAGAGCAATGTATGATGGACAAATCCATGATATTAATTTGGTTAGGGATGCTGTAGTAAATGTTAAAGAAAAACTTGAAAAGAGGTTGAATACCAAACTAGAGAGGGTTTCTATAGCTGCAGCCGGCAGAAGCTTGAAAACATGCAGAGTAGGAGTATCTAGGGAGGTGGATCCATATACATATATTGACGATAGTATAATAGCCAGCCTTGAAATTGAGACTATACAAAAAGCAAAACAAGAAATGGTGAACCTCAATTCCAATGGTGATGATGAATATTATTGCGTGGGATATGCGGTTACCAACTATCTTTTAAATGGTGCAATAATAGGTAAACTTCAAGGGCATAGGGGAAACAGCATAGGCGTTGAAGTTATTGCAACTTTTTTGCCCAGGATTGTTATAGATAGTCTTCAAACTGTGATAAAGCTATCCGGTTTATCCATATACAGCATGACGTTGGAACCCATTGCGGCTATGAATGTAGCTATCCAAGAAAGCTTTAAACTGCTCAATATAGCTTTGGTAGATGTGGGAGCGGGGACGTCAGATATTGCACTAACCAAGAATGGAACAATATTCGCTTTTGCTATGGTTCCTACTGCAGGTGATGAAATTACAGAGAAAATTGCGGAAGCTTATTTATTGGATTTTGATACAGCAGAGAAAGTAAAACTAAGCCTTGCCAAAAAGACTACAATAAAATTCAAGGATATTATGGGCACTAAGCATCAGGTAAGTGCAGACGAAATAATGAAAACTGCTGAGATAGCAGTAAAAAACTTGGCTTCGGAAATAAGTGAAAAAATAATAGAGTACAATGGTAAATCACCTAGTGCTGTATTCCTTATTGGAGGAGGAAGCTGTATACCCAATTTGCCAGAGTGCATTGCGGAGAGCCTTGGGCTGCCTAAAGATAGGATAGGTGTGCGAAAAACTGATATTATAAAAGACGTTGAATTCGACAACAAAAAAATTATAGGTCCGGAATTTATCACTCCTATTGGCATTGGGGCATCAGCCAGAAATATCAAGCAAAGTGATTATATTAACATAGTAGTTAATGATAAACCAGTTAAGCTACTAAATACAAACAAACTTACTATAGCTGATGTTTTAATATTTATTGGTTTTAATCCCAGGCTTTTGATAGGTCATAGAGGAAGCGATTTATCCTATATGTTAAATGGAGAAGAGATGATAATTAAAGGCAGAATGGGAGAGCCTGCTGCTATTTTTATTAATGATGTGACAAGCAGCCTTAACGCAAGCATATCAAATGGGGATATAATAAGGATTGAAAATGGAATATCAGGAGAAAATGCAGAAATACTGTTAGGCGAAGCTTTAAAAAGCATAGCAAAAAAAACTGTAACCATAAATGGACAAGAATATGATTTGAAAGCTTCAATAACTGTAAATGGAAAAATACAAAATGAGGACTATCGATTGAGGGACGGAGATAATATAAAAGTGAGATATACAGATACTATCGGAGAAATCCTTGAGGAACTAAGAATCCCAAAAGATACTTTCTCTATTTTTATAAATGGAGAAAACGCAAGCACTAATAATAAAATTAAAGATGGAGATAGGATAGATATGAAAGTAAAATAGGTATAATTTTTTGGACTAAAATAGAATATATATAATGCAGAAGTTATATCATAGATGTATAAATGAGGAGTGGCTTTGATTTGGATAGGGGTTTCAAGGGAATGATTATTCTATTAATTCTCTTAATTATAGCTTTGATATTTGGTTCTGCAGTTCTTTTTTTAACAGGAGAGAAAATTGCGCCCAATATATCTATAGAAGGCTTAATTGTTGGAAGAATGACTAGAGAAGAAGCTATGGTTGAGCTTAAGGATACTTTTGAGAATAATCTTAATGAGACATACTTGCCTTTGAAACATGGAGAAAAGCTATGGCAGCTAAAATACCAGGATATAAATTATAGCTATGATTATGAAAAAGCTGTTGCAGAGGCATACAAAATGACAAGGCAAGGTAATATATTCAAAAGATATGTAGATTCCATTAATATAAGACTCAACAAAAAGGAAGTGCCCCTTGGATTTAGCTATGAAAAAGATGACATAGTAAAATTAGTGAATAGCATTTCTAAAGAAATAAATAAGGAGCCAATAGACGCAACTATTAGATTGGTTTCCGGAAAATTTCAGATAACTGATGAAAAATCTGGCAGCAAACTAAATGAAGAAAAAGCTGTAGAAATGATAGATGTAAGCATCAATCATAAGAGCATAGCGGCAATAGATTTGCCTGTTGAAGTTATTGATGCAGATATTATGAGGACTGATTTAGCTAGAATTACGGATAAGCTTGGAGAATACTACACCACCTTCAATGCAGGCAACCAGTCAAGATCATATAATATAAAGCTTGCAACCAAGAGCGTCACAGATGTTTTGGTTAGACCTGGTGGTACTTTTTCACTAAACAAAACCATAGGTCCGAGGCTATCTAAATTTGGATATAAAACGGCAAAGGTTCTAATAAATAATGAATATGTAGATGGTATAGGAGGAGGTATATGTCAAGTATCGTCAACCCTATATAATGCGGCATTGTTGTCTAATTTAAAAATAGTTGAAAGAAAGAATCATTCTTTACCATCTAGTTATGTCAGTATGGGGAGAGATGCTACTATTTCAAGTGATCACATTGACTTCAAATTCATGAACAATACAAAATATCCCCTATATATCTATGGTGAAGTAAAAGGGAATCAGGTTAGATTTAGTATTTATGGAAAGAATGAAGCCCACGGAAGGCAAGTTAAGATTAAGACGGAAGTGATAAAAAAGATTGAACCAAAAATAAAAATAATAGAAGATAGAACCTTGTCTGTTGGTACAAAAGTAGTCCAAAAGAAAGCAATACCAGGATATGTGGTAAAAAGCTACAGAGTTCTTGTGGAGAATGGCAAAGAAATTTTGGTAGAGCCACTATATACAGATACTTACAAAGTATCTGATGGCATTACACGAATAGGAACAAAGCCACTAGTAATTCAAGAAGAGAATATAATACAAGAAGAAAATATTATGCAAGAGGGAATTGGCACAAATTGATAATTAATATTTCAAAGAGGTATAAAAGATGAAAAATATTTACTACACGAAAGACATTAAATGTCCGATATGTTTATTAGAATTTTCTACTACTAAAGTAAGGATGAGTGCTGTAAAGGTTGAAGGCAAAGATGAAGATTTTTGTGTGTATTATAAAGATCATAATCCTATTTATTATGATATATTTATCTGCCCAAGTTGCGGGTATGCGTCCTCGGAAAACTCCTTTAATAAATTAGAGGATAGAGAGAAAGAGATATTAATAAAGGCTTTTTTCAATAGAGAGATAGGAAGGAATTTTTGTGGAATCAGAAGCCATACAGATGCACTGGACAGCTACAAAATTGCGCTTTATACTGCAAGCTTGATAGGCGCAAGAAAAAGCAACATGGCAGGTTTGGCGTTAAAGACTGCATGGCTATATAGATATACAGAGGACGAAAAGGAAAAGGATTTTTTAAAAATGGCATTGGACTTTTATCTGGAAGCCTATGATAAAGAGAGTTTTCCTGTAAATAATATGGACGAGCATACGGTGATTTACTTGATTGGAGAGTTATCAAGACGGTTAGAACTGTATGAGGAATCTATCAATTGGTTTAATAGGCTTGTCAGCCATCCAGATGGGGGCTCCAATATAAGAATACAAAAAATGGCCAGGGAGCAATGGCGTGTGGTTAGGGGGATAATGAAGAAAATTTAATAATTTCTTCACATATATTTCATTGAATATTTAGAACATTCCATTTACTATTGATATATATTCATAATTGGGGGCGAAGAGATTGATAGATTCGAGTAATTTTGCCTCGAAGATAGTTGACAACATAGGAATGGTCTTTGTGGGAAAGAGAACTAACATCGAAAAAATAATAGTAGCTGTGTTGAGTGGTGGACATGTTCTAATAGAAGATGTGCCTGGCGTTGGGAAAACAACCCTGATACAAGCCGTGGCGAAATCCTTTGGCTGCAGCTTTAAAAGGATTCAGTTTACTCCAGATCTGCTTCCCTCAGATATAACGGGAATAACCATATATAATACAAAAACCGGAAACTTTGAATTCAAAGAAGGCCCTGTTATGGCAAATATAATACTGGCTGATGAAATAAACAGAAGCTCTCCCAAAACACAATCCAGCCTGTTAGAAGCAATGCAGGAAGGTCAAATAACGGTTGATGGAGTCAGCTATCGTCTTCCTCAACCCTTTATTGTACTTGCAACTCAAAATCCCATAGAATATGAAGGTACATTTCCCCTGCCGGAAGCTCAGCTAGATCGCTTTGCCATGAAAATCAAGATTGGTTATCCTGACTTTATTGAGGAAAAAAACATATTGAGGCTACAGGGAAAATCCTCAGATAAAATTAAAAGTATTATTACTGCAGAAGAGGTAATATTGCTGAGAGAAGAGATCAAGAAGATACATATAGAGGATTCACTGGAGGATTATATTATTTTAATAGTTCAAGCAACTAGGAATCACCCTGATATCTATTTAGGTTGCAGCCCAAGAGGAAGTCTGGCTTTGCTAAATGCATGTCGTGGTCTTGCCTTTATCAAGGGTAGGGATTATGTGTTGCCGGATGATATAAAAGAATTAGCCCACGTGGTTCTAAACCATAGAATCATAGTAAAGCCAGATGCTAGAATGAAGGGTAAGACCAGCAGTGACTTAATATCTTCTATATTAAGCTCTATTAGAGTGCCTCTGGTGAAGAAAAATGGATAGAATAAATGTTGGTGCATTCATAATACTCATATCTGTATTTCTCTCCGCTTTATTAATCGGAGGGACTTTTTTCTATGGTATATTCATTTTTGTGTTTTTTCTTTTGATATTTTCATACTACACAGGAATAAAAGCATATAAATCCATGGAATGCCTTATTTGGAAGGTCAGTGAAAAGGTTACCACAGGAACTGCCATAGATTATAACGTGGAAATATATAACTCTTCGATGTTCCCTATACCATATTTAGAGGTTTACATCAAATTGCCAAAAAGGTTGACAGGAGAAACTGAAAAGCTGACTGTAAGAGCCTTAGCTCCTGGGGGTAAGACCAAGTTGACCAGCCATTTAGTATGCCAACACAAAGGAATATATGATTTAGGCATAGTGGAAGTTATTTATTGTGATCCATTCTTTATATTCGGGTGGAAAAAACAATTCAATCATAATATTAATTTAACAGTGTATCCAAGGGTTTATCCTATAGAGAATATAGATATACCAGCTAATCAACTTTTCGGAACCCTATCAAAAACCAACACTGCTTTTGAAGATTTTACAAGTATCAAGGACATAAGAAAATATCAATATGGAGATAGTTTCAAAAAAATTCATTGGAAAGTTTCTGCACACAAGGGGGAACTGCATGTGAAAAATCTTGATATGAATGCTTCTAGTCATATGCATTTATTTCTTGATTTATTTAAAGGGAATTACAAAAGTGATGGATGGGAAGATATTGAAGAAAAGGCGGCGGAATGGACAGCTTCTCTCATAAACTACTCCATGTCAAAAGGAATCGGCATAAATTTCTATGCTATGGGTCAAGAATATATAAATTTGTCGGATAAAGAAGCAGGAGGTTTTGGAACTTATATGGACGTCCTGTCAAGTCTTCACCCACAAGGAACAATAAGCGTATCCCAATTGATTTACAAAGAAGCCCAAAAATTAAACAGCGGCGTTACTATAATTGTCATCACACCGAAAGTGGATAGTGATTTGATTGAGATGGCAACTCAGTTGAGGTATAAAGGATTTGAAGTTATTATTTCTGAAATCAATGATAGCATTAGTAACTTTAGTATTCACATTGATGAGGTGCTAGGCAAAATTGTGAGGGATAGATATGCATAAGTATGATTTTAAAGATAGGATTTTTAGGTCTTTATTATTATTTATGATAGTTTTCTCGCTTTCTATGGCGATAAAAGATTATTTTAGTATTGAAATTAGTCTTGGAAGCCTGGCTTTATATGATGTGGCTTTGATTTTTATGGTTACATTGATATATTGTTTTCCCTGGATTTTTGGAGGAGGGGTCATTGTTTCCATAATTGCAGCTATATATATGAAATACTATTATAGCCAGGTCTTTGATAAAACATCTAGGGATATTTATCTTTTTCTTCAATGGCTGCCCGGCTATATATCGGGCTATGCTGCATTCTTGGAGGAATATGATCTTCCGCTCCTATTTGTTATTCTGGCTTTTTCCACCGCATTATTAGCAATTCTTGTTTTTTCAAAGATAAATAAGCTTATAATTACCGCCATCGGTATTATAGTTTTTTCTTTTTTCTGGTTTACATATGTTGAAAAGGCGCATTTATATCTCATGATTTATCTTTTTTCATCTTTGATTCTGTATTCCTATAGCCTATGGGAGAAAAAGAAAGAAGTATGGGAGAGTAGAGATATCAACGTATCTATAAGTTTTTATAAGAACTGGGCAGGAAGCGCAATATTGCTTATAGGCTTCTCAATCATGTTTATGCTGATGCTTCCATTAAATATAAGACCGCTAAGAGTAACAGCGCTCAATGATTTCATGATGCAAAAATTTCCCTTTATTCAGCAATGGAGAAACAACTCAGATGAAAACTATGGTTATAGTTTCAGATTTAGTTTATCTAATGCAATATATAAAGGAAAAAGACTTGGAGGACCTATAAGCTTTAGTGGAAGCCCCATGTTATCCTTGAGAGGAAGTCTAAGAAGTAATTTATACTTGCGGGGCAGTGTTTATGATAAATATTCCGGTTTTAATTGGAGCAAGTCCAGGAAATCTTCGGAAATATATGATAAGGATACCAAAATAGGTATACTACCTGAAACAAAGTTTAATGAGTTGGAAATAGAAATAAAGCCGAAAATGTTGGCAGCGTCTACATTGTTCAATTCTTTATATCCTATAGAGATAGAATATAGAGAAAATAAGGTTTTTATAAATGATGATTTAGAGATTTATACGAAGAATGTAATTAATAGTGATTCAGTCTACCGGATAAAGAGTAAGATCCCTATAATATCAGAAGATATGCTTAGGCTTGGCAAACCAGACGATGATGAGAGTATTAATAAGCTCTATCTCAAGCTGCCTCACAACATTCCTGATAGAGTATATAATCTGGTAGAGGAGCTCTCAAAGGGCAAGAGCAGCCCTTATGATATAGCAAAATCTATAGAGGATTATTTGAGGAATAATTATTCATATACTTTAGAGCCTGAAAAACCCCCAGAAGGCACGGATTTCGTTGATTATTTTCTTTTTGAGAAAAAAGAAGGATATTGCACTTATTATGCCTCTTCAATGACTATCATGTTGAGATTGGCAGGCATACCTTCCAGATATGTGGAAGGATTTATTGTGAAGTCGGAGGGACAAGGGACAAAAACATATAATTTGACAGATAGAAACTCTCATGCCTGGGTAGAAGCCTATTTGGGTGAATATGGCTGGGTAACCTTTGAACCTACCTCAGCATATGAAGAGGTACAATCTTGGAGTTTATGGGAAGATGAGAGTACAGATGCATCATCTCAAAATAATATCGATAACTTTCCTTCTTTTTCTGAAGCCGCTTCCAGTGGCTCTGACAGGCGAAAGGAACTACTAGAAGAAGATATATATAGCGATGGAGATGCAACAATTAAAGTCAATATCAAAGGCGCATTTGTTAAGCTTGTAACTTTCATATTCACAATGCTTGTTTTATTAAGAATATTTTATGGCTTTATTAGAATCAATATATTGAAGTTCATAATAATGAAAAACCAAAGAATATTCGCTAATATATATATAAAACAAGTTATATGGATGATAAATAAAATAGAGAAGAGACGAGATGATAGCGAAACATTCAGAGAGTTCTTAAAGCGCATTTGTTATTCTTTGGATATGACTGGTGATGATTATGAACATATTGTATCGATTATTGAGAGAATAATATACGGAAATAAGATAGTATCGGCTGAGGATACTTTTGCCTTGAGAAAGTTTTGGGAAAATCTGAGTGAACGTATTAAAATAAAGCAAGGAATGCGAAAATATATACTGAATTTTTACCTCGGAAAGCTATAAAAATAATTTGTGCTTTGATATATGCTGTGATATAATATTTTCTGTTAGCGCGAGTGACGGAATTGGCATACGTATACGATTCAGGTTCGTAGTTTTGTGGGTTCAACTCCCATCTCGCGCACCATATGTTGATTTTAATGAGTTTAAGCCACATTAAGTATAAAATGGAATCCAAAAGGCGACTACGATTTTTAGAGCAAAAATAGCCAAATCGTAGTTGCCTTTTTTATCTTATTTGAGCTTGATTGTTTTTAAAACTTGAAATATGATATTAGTATAAATATTCGGAGGATCAAATGGGTCATTACCAGCAGAATGGCAACTTAGGACTTACTTAAGGCACGAAGTGGAAAGAGGAAAAGGACATGGCCAAAAAAACTGTTAGGACAAGCACTTTGCTTCGCAGACTTTTCAAAGCCCCTAACTTGGAAGGGTTTATGGAAAAAAACGCGGATGATATACAGACGCCCCCATTTCATGAGTACATATCGGAGCTGTGCAAAGTGATGGATCAGGTGCCGGAACGGGTTATTAAGCAGTCATCTATTGAGCGCACGTACGGACATCAGCTTTTCAACGGCATTCGCAAGCCGTCTAGAGATAAGGTTATTCAGCTTGCCTTTGGCTTCGGACTGGATGTAGACGGTACGCAGAAGTTACTCAGGATGGCACAGAAGAATCCACTCTATCCCAGAATTAAGAGGGATGCCGCCATTTTGTACTGTATCAATCATCATATAGATGTCGTAGAAGCGCAAAGTATATTGCAGGATCTCGGGCTTACCCTGTTGGGAGGCGACTAAAAGCATGGATAAATTAACTTTGGATGATTTCTTGAGCAGTTTTGACGACAGCTATTTCCCCGGCGACTTCCTGAAAACCTATGAGCCCATGGAGTGTTTGTCAAGCAATCCAGCTGGCGAAACGCTGCTTGTAAAGCATCGGCAAACAGGCTTATACTTCATAGCCAAATGCTATACTGATCCGTCGCTTCTATCTCGTGTTACCGAAAGCGAACTGTTAAGAAAACTGTACCACGACGCATTGCCCGCTTTTATCAGTGAGCATCAAAACGATGAGATGCTTTGTGTGGTGCGGGAGTACGCCAAAGGCACTCCTCTGGATAAGCTGGCAAAGGATAAGCCTCTTACTGAGCAGCAAGTAATATCCATCGGTGTGCAGCTTTGCGGTATCCTTACATATTTGCATGGGCAGACTCCGCCCATAATCCATCGGGATATAAAACCCCAGAACATTATCGTGGACGAGGACGGCAAAATCAAGCTCATCGACTTCGGCATTTCCCGCATATACGACGAAACAGCGCAGGAGGACACCGTTTGTTTTGGTACAAAGAATTTTGCCGCGCCTGAGCAATATGGTTTTTCCCAAACCGATAGCCGCTCGGATATATTTTCCCTCGGTGTATTGCTCGGCTGGCTTTTGACCGGTGAAGTCGAAGTCAAAAAAGCAGTGGGCGGCATCCAAAATAGGCGGCTTGCAGGCATAGTCAAAAAATGTACAGCCTTTTCGCCGAAAGAACGTTATATGAACGCTGCCCGTGTCAAGGACGCTCTTATAGGGCGCAATGTTCGGCGAAGGATGTTTGCTTCTTTGTGTTCGTTTGTGGCGATTGCGACAACGATTTTTATTATTTTTGTTTCCGGGGGAAATCTATCTGATCAACAAACAATCGGCGTCACATTCGAGGAATCGTTGATCGAGCAGGCGGTGCGCCTTGCGCTTTCCAAGAACGAAGATGAGAAAATTATGGAAGAAGAGCTCTTGTCCCTTACCGAACTATATGTTTTTGGCGATAAAGCAGCAGCAAATGAAGAAATGTATAGGACCTATTCCGATAGCTTCGTGGCGAATGATGGAACGGTGTTAAGAGGCAGCATCCACTCCCTGAACGATGTGGCAAAACTAAAAAATATTCGTAGGCTATACTTAGCATATCAGAACATCAGTGACCTTACGCCGCTATCACAGCTTGTATCGCTGGAATATATAGAGTTAAAGCACAATCCAATACAAGATGTTTCTCCGCTATCTCAGCTTGTATCATTGAATTCATTGTTTTTATTTGATACCAA
Organism: Lutispora sp.; assembly: GCA_028709965.1. Classification (GTDB taxonomy): domain Bacteria; phylum Bacillota; class Clostridia; order Lutisporales; family Lutisporaceae; genus Lutispora. Next base: position 19,452 of record JAQUTA010000001.1, on the reverse strand, counting down.
TGTTTCCGATTTGACAATTCTTAGCGGTTGTTCCCGCTTAACCAACATTGATGTTGGCTATACGCAGATTACATCAATGGCCGCTCTTGACGGACTGGATTCACTGCAGACGCTTATAATTCGGAGAGCGCCGTTGAAAACACTTGATAATGTCGGGGCGCATCCGATGCTTAAACAGATTTACTTATCAGAAACCCATCTGCTCGACCTTAACTCGCTGCTTGACTTGCCCCGCTTGCAACTTGTCGAAGTTAGCGAAGATATGCGGGAAGCAGCACAAGCTATCGCAGGAGAAGCAAAGTTTGAAATTCTTTATCACTAAACTAATCCGCCCTAAGACCCCCGTACCCCAGGGCACCTTCTCTTGCCCCTGCGGGGCAATTCACCTTGTATGGACTCGGCTAACATTCAGAGGGGGTTGAATCCCCCTCTGAATGAAGTCTCGTTCAACAAAAATAATTCGAAAAACCTCATAGGTGTGCAGACTGCACACCTATAGACTTTTTTTATTTGCTACAATTTATCTATCTATGACAATCTAGTAATTCAAAACACGAAAGGAGAACGCACATATGAAACAAAAATCAAAAGTTATCATTTCCCTAGTTTTGCTGCTAACCATGAGCTTGACAATGTTCACGCCAGCATATGCGGCAAATATTAAAGAGGCAGAGACACAAGCATTGGCGCTTAAACGTCTTAAGCTGTTTAAAGGTGTTTCCGATACCAACTTTGAGCTTGACAGAGCGCCTAGCCGCGTCGAAGCAATTATCATGCTTATTCGAGTTCTCGGCAATGAACCAGAAGCCCTAAATGGTAACTGGTCACATCCTTTTACCGATGTAGCTTCATGGGCAGACAAGTACGTCGGGTATGCTTATGAAAAGGGCTTGACCAAAGGAGTCTCCGCTACTGAATTTGGCAAGGACGATGCAAATTCAGATATGTACTTGACCTTTATGCTCCGCGCGTTGGGCTACAACGATTTGACAGGTGACTTTGCATGGAACGAACCGGATGCTCTTGCTAAATCTGTGGGTATACTTCCAAGCGGAGTAGACACCTCTAATTTTCTCCGTGCTGATGTTGTGTCTGTGTCATGGGCAGCCCTTGAAGCTAAACTGAAGGAGGAAAGTTTGACAGGAAGCCGTACATTATCGGAGAATCTCATGGCTGCTGGCGTGTTAACATCTGAGGATTATAGGGCTGCAAAGCTGATTGTAAACGGAGAGGAAAAACAATCCTTAGGTGACGGAGAGGTCATTGTGGCTACATTTGATGAGCTTAAACAGGCGGTAGAGAATAAGAGGATTACTGTAATAAATATCAATTCTGATATCAATATTAAGAGCGAGCTCAACTTTGAGCGGGATACTGACCTGATGATAAATATCCCAAAAGTGAATACACTAACTGTCAGCGAAGTATTTATTCCGGTAGGTTGTTCCATCACAAATGACGGAGCTATAATAATAAACGGCACTTTTGACCGCGGTCTCTGCAGTATAATAAACAATGGAAGCATAACGGTGAAAAGCAATGGTACTGCTAGCTCTGGTGTGAGCAACACCGATAATTACGGGACTTTCACCGTGAATGCTGGCGGTAAGCTGCTTATTGAACGAGGCTCAGCGTTTAATAATCTTGGCACACTGACAAACAACGGCTATATTTCCATCAAGGATGGAGGAAGCCTCAGCAACGAGAAAGGCTCCATAATAAACAATGGCACCATCGATTTGTATACATATTTCAATGGAGACATCACCAAAATTATAGGAACAGGAACGTTGAACGACAATAGGGATTAAGACTAACCGGAAAGGCGTTTGAAAAATTAAAAAAGAGAAAATAATAAAAGCCTGAACAATAGTTTCGGCTTTTATTTATTTGGAGCTAAATTGTAATATGCAATATTAGGGCATTATCCTTGTAATATTATGAAAGTAATAATAGAATAAAATTATGATTATTTCTACTAGGAGAGGAAGAATTTAAATGTCATTAGAGCAAAATAAATATAAAATGGTAGTAATGGACATGGATTATACCCTGTTAAATAAACAAAAAGAGGTTTCTTCAAGAAACAAAGAAGCCTTAGCTAATGCAATGAAAAAAGGAGTCCATCTAGTAGCGGCCACAGGAAGAATTTATTCTTCGGCCAGATTTTATACAAGATTACTAGGAATGAACACTCCTATTATAGCCAGTAATGGGGCTATAATAAAAGATGACTATACAAACAAGGTGATGTTTCAAAGTATTCTATTGGACGAAATTGCCTTGGAAATGATAAAACTATGCAGAAAAAATGGTCTATATTGTCATCTGTATTCTGAAGATGCTGTGTATACGGAGAAAATAATAAACATTTCCCAGAAATATGAGGAATGGAATCAGACCTTGAAAAAAGAGGATAGGATAAATGTAAGGGTTGTAGAATCCCTGGAAAAGACAGTAGAAAAGGAAAGAGGCAAGATACTAAAGGCTGTTGTTGTTGATGATGATGAGAAAAAGCTTGCAAGCATCAGAAACGAGATAATGAGCACCGAAAAAGTATCAGTGAGCCAATCTTTGAAGGATAATCTGGAAGTCATGAATAAGGGCATAAACAAGGGTAATGCGATTAGAATTCTTGCCGAAATCTATGGCATAAATAGAGAGGAAATAATTGCGATAGGTGATAATGAGAATGATATAAGCATGATAGAGTATGCCGGGCTTGGAATAGCCATGGGTAATGCCGTGGATACCCTAAAAGAGAGAGCAGATTATATAACAGGTAATTATGATGAAGATGGGGTCGCTCAAGCAATAGAGAAATTTATTCTATAAGGGGTGCGCAGCTTGATAGAAGTAAGCATAGTAAAGTGTCAGGATTATGAATATGAAAAAGTGGAGAAGGCAGTATTTCAGTCTCTTGATACATTAAAAGGATTAAAAGATAAAATTAAGCCAGGCAGTAAGGCTTTGGTAAAGGTGAATTTGCTAAAAAAGAATAACCCGGAAGATGCTGTAACTACGCATCCTGCAGTGGCAGAGGCTATTGTAAGATATCTGCAAAACTTAGGATGCATTGTTACTTTAGGAGACAGCCCAGGAGGACCTTATACAGAATGGATGCTAAGAGGCATATATAAAGCCACAGGTATGGCAGAGGTGGCGAGAAAGACAAATTGCAATTTGAATTATGACGTATCGGTGTCGGAAATACATAATGATCAAGGAAGAATGCTAAAAAACATGCAAGTCATCAAGATTGCTGAGGACGCAGATTTTATTGTATCTGCTGCCAAGCTCAAGACTCATGCAATGATGACCTATACCGGAGCAGTAAAAAATCTTTTTGGAATAATACCAGGCATTGTAAAAGCTGATTATCATTTCAAGATGAATGATATAGGAAACTTTGCTGCTCATCTTGTGGATATATGCGAGTATGCAAATCCTCTGTTTTCCATTATAGATGGCATTGATGGCATGGAAGGAGATGGACCTTCTGCGGGAGATAAAAGACATGTTGGCATTATAATGGCGTCAGAAAATCCTTATGCTCTAGACTTTAGTGCATTGAGAGTGATAGGCATAGAGCCTCTCTTAGTTCCTACTATTAGAGAAGCTAAAGATAGAGGTCTATTATCTTGTAATGACAATGATATAGAGTATACTTGTTTGAAGCCTTCTGAAATAGATATTGAGCCTTTTAAAAAGCCCAAGTCACTAGATGTAAATTTTGTTGGTGGTAGGATACCCGGCTATATCGAAAAATGGGCATTAAATAATTTAAGACCTAAACCGGTATTCGATCCAAATATATGTATATCTTGCGGAATTTGTAAAGAAAGTTGTCCTCCTAAGGTAATTAATATGGATAGCGGAAAGCCAGTGGTAAATTTGGATAAATGCATAAGATGTTTTTGCTGCCATGAGCTTTGTCCCAAAAAAGCGGTACATATTAAAAAGCATTGGGTATATGACAGGTTGTTTAAATAGTACAAAAAACCATATTAAATCGTCATATAAAAATGAAATAATTGTAGACAATTCTAAAGCTTTAAAATTGTCTACAATTACTATTTATGATACAATTTTGTTAGCATGCTTAAATTTGTAATGATAGCATGTTGCAAATATTAGTTATGGGGGTATGAAAATGAGAAAGGGATTAAAACATGTAAGTATTATGCTTACACTCCTCATGATTCTTTCGATGCTATTACCAATGACTACTGTTTTGGCGGAAGATAGTAATGCTAAAACAATTACCATACTGGGAACAAGTGATTTACATGGAAGAATCTATCCATGGGAATACGCCGCTGGCAAAGCCGATGACAAATCAGGTCTCGCAAAAATTCAGACCTTGGTCAAGCAAGAAAAGGCCGCAAATCCAAATACTCTTCTGATTGACTGTGGTGATGCTGTTCAAGGAAATTTAGCTGATTTATTCAATGATCAACCTGTACATCCTATGGTGGAAGCATTTAACTATATGGGATATGATGCTTGGACCATCGGCAATCACGAGTTTAACTTTAATCTAGAATTTCTAAACAGAAATGTTGCAGCTTTCAAAGGCAGCGTATTGGTTGCTAATATATATAAAGAAGATGGAACTCGTGTCTTTGAACCATATAAAGTATTTGAAAAGGATGGCATAAGAGTTGCTGTTGTAGGCATAACTGCACCCCATGTTCCTATTTGGGAATCCAGCAATCCTGATCGTTTCAAAGGCATGACCTTTACTGATCCTGTAGAAGAAGCCAAAAAAGCTGTAAAAGAATTAGAAGGCAAATATGATGTTCTAATCGGAACATTCCATTTAGGTGATACCGCCGAAAAGGGAGCAACGGATGGCGCATTGCCAATTGCAGAAGCAGTACCGGAGTTCAATGCAATATTCTGCGGACACAAGCACGCAAAATTTGATAATATAACATCAAATTCTGGAGTAAAGCTAATAGAAGCCGGAACTAATGGCGCAGCTTTGGCTAAAGTTGATGTCAGTGTTGTGAAAGAAGGAAGCAATTGGGTTGTAAAAGAAGTTACAACAAAAAATTTAGATGTAGTTGTTGATACAGAGACTGACAAAGAGCTATTAGAAAAGTTTGCTTATGTAGATGAAAAATCTAAAAAAGAAGCGGCAACAGAAGTTGGCAAAGTTACAGCTGATTTTGTTAAAGGCGTAGATTATTTTACAGGCGAAGACAAGATTACAACCATGCCTAGGGCACAGCTTGAAGACAATGCCATTACAGATTTAATAAATGAAGTTCAAATGTATTATGCAAAAACTGATATTTCTGCAGCTGCATTATTTGATATAGATGCAAATGTGAAAGCCGGACCATTTAGGTTGCAGGATGCAGCCAAGATATATAAGTATGATAACAACACTTTGGTAGGACTAAAAATAACAGGCAAGAATTTAAAGGCATATATGGAATGGTCGGTTGGTTATTACAATCAATATAAAGATGGAGATCTTACCATAAGCTTTAATTCTGATATAAGAGCTTATAATTACGATATGTTCTCTGGAGTCAACTATGATATCGATATATCCAAGCCCGCAGGCAGCCGTATAGTTAATCTTACATATAAGGGTCAACCTATAAATGATGATACTGTATATAAATTATCGTTGAATGATTATCGCTTTGGAACCCTGAAAACTCTTAAATTGGCAACAGATGAGGATAAATTCTATCCAACAAAGGACCAAGAGGGTGTTCAGGACTCCATGAGAACCTTAGTCTTAAAGTATGTTCAAGAGGTTATGAAGGGTGTAGTTACTCCAACTGTAGATAATAATTGGAAGATAATAGGTACCAACTTCGAAACAGAAAAATATAAGGAATATTATGACCAAATAAAATCCGGCGAAATCAAAATACCTTCATCTTTTGATGGAAGAACTCCCAATGTAAAGTCTATTAGTATTGATGATTTAGCAAAATTAGGTAAGGTTCCAAATACAAAAGTTATAAGTATATTATCCGTTAATGATTTTCACGGCAATATTGTTGAAAGCGGAAAGAATCCAGGAGCAGCAAGATTGGCAGGATATTTCAAAGCACAAAAAGCCGAAAATCCGGATGGAACAATAATACTAAGCGCAGGCGATATGTATCAAGGAACAGCAGATTCCAATCTTATGTATGGTGTGCCTGTTCAGGCTATTATGAACTATATCGGTTTTGAAGGAATGGCCATGGGTAATCACGAGTTTGATTGGGGCATGAAATCTATAGATAAGTGGCAGTCATTTAGCAAATTCCCATTCTTGGCAGCAAATTTAATTGACAAGAAGACAGGAGAGGTCGCTGATTTTGTAAAGCCATATATAATAGTAGAAAGAAACGGTATTAAGATAGGCATAATCGGAATAGCAACTCCTGAAACAGAAACAAAGACAAAAGCTGAGATGGTAGAGCCTTATATATTTAAAGATCCAGCAGAAACTGTAAATGCATTGGTACCGAAAGTTAAAGAAGATGGTGCGGATTTAGTTGTAGTATTAAGTCACCTAGGCGCAATGCAAGACAGCAAGACAAAGGAAATCACCGGTGAGGCTGCAGATTTTGCAAAGGCTGTAAAAGGTGTAGATGCAATAATAACAGGACATTCTCATCAAACAGTTCAAGGCGAAGTAAATGATATACCTGTTGTGCAGGCATATTATAATGGAAGGTCTGTTGCCCATATTGACTTATATTTAGATGCTGATAAGAAGATTAGCAAAACCAAAGCTTACATTGATGCTAATGTCATAAAAGCTCCAGAAGATCCTCAACTAAAGGGATATCTCAAATTCATAGATAAGGAACTATCGCCGATTAAAAATGTATTATTGGGAAAAGCTACAGCAACTATGAACCATGATACAGCAGCAACTCAAATATCTCCTGTAGGAAACTTTGTTACTGATATCATGAGAAAAGCTGCCAAGGCTGACATCGCAATCCAAAACGGTGGTGGATTAAGAAGGGATATTCCTGAAGGTGATATTACAATGGGGTTAATGTATGAGCTATTGCCCTTTGATAATACATTATTTACCTTTGATTTAACAGGTAAACAAGTTAAGGAAGCCATAGAACATGGTATCATTTTGAACAATGAGAAAACCTTTAGAGCTGGGCAATTTTCAGGCTTAAAGGTTAAATATGATTCATCTAAGGCAAGAGGAGAAAGAATAGTTGACATTACATTGTTGGATGGAACACCACTTGTTGACGATAAGGTTTATAAAGTGGTGACTAATGACTTCCAGGCAACCGGCGGAGATGAGTATGTAATGTTTAAGGAAGGTAAGAATACCTTTGACACCAATATTCCGATAAGGGATGTAATCGTAAATGAGATAAAGGAACTAAACGTCATTAGCCCTATAGAGGATCATAGATTAATAGATGTAGCAGATAAGAACAGTATGATGATTCCTTTTGAATTCGATTTAGCAGCATAAAGGAATGATTAAAAAATCGGAAGGTGCAATTGCACTTTCCGATTTTTTTTCGTATTATATATATATACTTATATAGGAGATGTTAAACTTGGCGATAAATATCGTTCTTGTAGAACCTGAGATACCCCAAAACACTGGCAATATTGCAAGAACCTGTGCAGCAACAGGCTGCAAGCTTCATCTTATAAAACCTTTAGGCTTTTCTGTTGAAGACAAGTATTTGAAACGAGCAGGATTAGACTATTGGAGTTTGGTAGAAATTAGATACCATGACAACCTAAATGCTTTTTTCGATACTTATAGGGATGGCAAGTTTTTCTTTTCTACTACTAAAGGAAAAAACATATATACTGAAGCAAAATACCAAAATGATTGCTTTATACTATTTGGCAAAGAAACAGCGGGGCTTCCCAAAAACTTGTTATTAGAAAACCCGGACAAGTGTATACGAGTTCCTATGATTGATGAGGCTCGATCATTGAATTTGTCAAACTCTGTTGCTATAGTAGTTTATGAGGCATTGAGGCAAATCAGATTTCCGAATATGATATAACAAAGGGTTTAGGAGGAATTATACGTGGCTATTACAATTTTGACAGATACTTTGTGTGACGTACCTAACGAGTTTGTAGAAAAGTATAATATCAGAGTTTTACCATTGACAGTGAATTTTGGCGAAGAATCCTATAGAGATGGTATAGATATTACGGCAGATGAGTTTTTTAGGAAGTTGGAGGATTCCGAGGAATTGCCAAAAACATCCCAGATAAATCCTCCGAAATTTGAAAGTGTGTTCAAGGAAGAATTGAAGAGGAATAACACCGTCGTTGCAATTCTTGGCTCCTCAGAACTCAGTGGAACCTATAATTCTGCAGTTATTGCTAAAAATAATTTAGAAAGCCATAATATATATGTTATAGATTCAAAAGCAGTGACCCTAGGGGCAGGATTATTGGTCATTAAAGCTGCGCGGTTGGCAGACGAGGGCAAATCTGTCGAAGATATTGTAAAAGCTATTGAGGAAGCAAAAAACAATATGAAGCAATATTTTGTTATAGGCAGTTTGAAATATTTATATAAAGGAGGACGAATATCTCTTTCTGTTTCTGTGCTAGGTTCAATTTTAAATATTAAACCTCTTATAACGGTTATAGATGGCAAATTGGAGATGATGGAGAAAACTAGGGGAGTAAAAAAAGCCATAGCTATTATGATGAACACAATAAAGAATAACGGTTGGACGCTTGATAATAAGGTAGTTGGCATAAATCACACCATATGTCCTGAGTATGCGGAATATGTTGAAGAGACAATTAATAAGTTATATAAACCGAAAGAAATTATAAGAGGAGAGGTGGGATCGGTAATAGGAACTCATGCCGGCCCAGGTTGTGTAGCGCTACATTTTGAATTATAGAGGAGAGTAGAGTATGAGTAAGATAAAGATAATTACTGACAGCACCTCAGATTTGCCAAAAGGCATAGCTAAGGCTTATGATATTGAAGTTTTACCTCTCACAATATTTTTTGATAAAGACGAATATAAAGATTGGTTAGACATCGCTCCCAAAGTTTTCTTTGAAAGAATGAGAAATTCGGAGAAATTACCTACAACTTCTCAGGTTAATCCAAACAGTTTCAAAGAAAAATATGAAAACTTTCTTAAGGATTATGATGAGATAATATCAATACATTTGTCATCTGACGCAAGTGGTACTTATAATTCTGCAATGATTGCTAGAGAAATGGTTAGTGAGGATAGGATAACGGTCATAGATACCAGAAATTATACATATGGTTTTGGACAGATGGTATTAGAAGCAGCAAAAATGGCAGAAGAGGGAAAATCAAAAGAGGAAATAATAAGTAGAATAAATTACTTGATAGATAATGTAAAAACTTTATTTGTGGTAGATACCCTTGAATATTTAAGAAGAGGGGGTAGACTTTCAGCTACAAAGGCTACCATAGGAACACTTTTGAATTTAAAGCCCATATTGACTGTTGATAATGGTAAGATTGTTGCAATTGATAAAGCTAGAGGTATGAAGAAAGCCTTAAAGCGAATTGTAGAAATAATGCAGGAGCAAGGTGTTGATATAAAGAACCAGAAGGTAAAAATCGGTCATGCAGATAATCAAGAGAATTTAAGGGAATTTGAAGATGTAATTGAAGAAGCCTATGGGAAACATGAAGTGGAAGAATTTGAAATAGGCTGCGTAATAGGCGTATATTGTGGACCGGGGACAGTGGTTATTCACTATCTATAAAAAGGCTTCTATTAAAGAAATTTATACTTTCCTATGCATTATAAAAAAATATTTAAAACAACTAAATAAAGCTTGAATAGATAACACAAATTGTATATAGTAGAAGTATAGAAAATATTTATAGGAAAAATAAATATTTTCTAATAGAACTTCATAAAGCATGGATGATGATTCGCGGGAGATGCCCATTATAATGGGAGCCGAAGGAGTAAGTACGGAAAAGCCCGTTAAATGAAACTCTCAGGCAAAAGGACCGCAATCGGACATAACTCTGGAAAGCATATGCACCGAAGGAGCAATTCTATTATCGTAGAAGAATCTCTCAGGTTAATGACAGAGATAGAGGCTAATGCTTCTATCTCTTTTTGTTAGCATAAGAGAATCAGTAGCAATTCACGAAGAACGTCATCAAAAAAGGTTACCCGATAAAATAATAATAAAAAAGTATTTCCTAGCTAAGTATAGTTATAGAGAGGTGATAAACCTGATAAGAAATATTGAAATCCTTACTAACAATGGTGTAATTTGTGATAAATTTAACGGCATATTAAAAATTACGTTCATTGATGGTGGATTCATTGATGTTTTGCATGGTGCAAGGGATAAAATTCATGGTGGGAGCGTTCTTGTTTCACATCCCCTTATGGGTAGCGTTAAGCCCAACGAGACGCCTTATAGAAGCATAATATTGGAAGACAAAAAAGGACCCTTAGATTTTCAATCTCTCTCCATAATTGAATCCAGCATAGAAAGCTGCAAAAAGCTGCTCCGAGACAAGCTTACCCCAGATTGGACTCCTAGAGTACTAGATGATTTCAAATTTTTAGATATGAAGCTTCTGGAGAGCGCATTGTCAAGTATAGGTGTAAATTGTTGATATTTTATGAATAGATACGACAATCAAATCCAATGATATACATATGAAAATTTTGAAAGGGGTAGAATAATGGATAAAACTTATGATGTTGCTATAATCGGAGGAGGACCAGCAGGATTTTCTGCAGGTTTATATGCTTCCAGGGGCAAAATGAGTGCTGTAATAATTGAAAAAGGCAAATGGGGAGGACAGGCTGGAACTACTGAGGAATTGGAAAATTATCCAGGTTCTATCGAGCATCCCACTGGACCTAGTTTAATGGAAAGAATGAAGAATCAAGCCGAAGCTTTTGGGACAGAATTTATTAGAGACGAAGTTTTGGGTTTTGACCTAAGTGATAAGGTTAAAGTCCTTAAGTTGAAAAATGGAGAACTAAAGGCAAGATCAATAATTATAGCAAGCGGAGCCCAGTATACCAATTTAGGTGCACCGGGAGAAGATACTTTCAGGGGCAAAGGTGTTTCTTATTGTGCAACTTGTGATGCAGATTTCTTTACAGAGCTGGAAGTTGTTGTTATAGGCGGAGGAGATGCGGCAGTTGAAGAAGCAATATATCTTACTAAGTTTGCAGAGAAGGTTACTATAGTACATAGAAGAGATGAATTCAGAGCAGCAAAATCTATTGCTGAGAAAGCTTTAGCAAATGAAAAGATTAAAGTTATATGGGACACAGTACCGGAAGAAATTTATGGTGATGGTATAGTTGAGGGTGTAAAGCTTAAAAATGTAAAAACCGGAGAGATTACTGATTATAGGACTGATGGAGTATTTATATTTGTTGGTACTAAGCCAATATCTGACTTTGTTAAAGGAATAGTTGACATGGATGCAAAAGGTTATATCATCACTGATGCAGAAATGAAAACTTCTGTAGAAGGTATTTTTGCAGCGGGTGATGTTAGGATTACACCGCTTAGGCAAGTTATTACTGCAGCAGCAGATGGGGCAATTGCAGCAATAGGTGCTGAAAAATACATAGAAAAAACCTTTGGACATTAAAGGAGGTGAAATAATGTTAGAACTCAACAAGGATAATTTTGACCAAGAAGTATTACAAACAACTGGTCCAGTTATTGTAGATTTCTGGGGTAGCAAATGTGAACCATGTAAAGCTTTGATGCCCGATGTGGAAAGGTTGGCAGAACAATATAAAGATAAAATTAAATTCTGCAAGCTCAATACCACAGAAAACAGAAGGTTAGCTATGAGTCAAAGGGTAATGGGTTTACCTACCTTCATAGTTTATAAAAACGGCGAGAAGGTAAAAGAAATTAGCGGTGCTGAAGATTGTACAGCTGATGCCATAGAGAACCTAATAAAAGAAAATATATAAAGGGAGGTGAATCTCATGCGTCTAGAGTTAGGCAACATATTCATAAAGGATTTACAGTTTGGTGAGGCTACAAAAGTTGAAAATGGTGTGTTATATGTAAACAAAAAGGAACTTTTAGAAGCAGTTGGCGGCGACCATAGATTAGTTAGCATCGAAGTGGATATTGCAAAGCCCGGTGAAGAAACAAGGATTATGCCAGTAAAAGACGTCATTGAACCTAGAGTAAAGGTTGAAGGTCCTGGTGGAATATTCCCCGGATTTATCAGCAAGGTTGATGTAGTAGGTTCAGGCAAGACTCATGTATTGAAAGGTGCCGCAGTTGTTACTGCAGGAAAAATTGTGGGATTCCAGGAAGGCATAATTGATATGAGTGGTACTGGTGCAGACTACACTCCATTTTCCAAGACTAATAATTTAGTATTAGTTTGCACACCTACTGAGCATTTGCAGCAGCACGAGCATGAGCAAGCAGTTAGAATGGTAGGTCTAAAAGCAGCCGCTTATATAGGCGAGGCAGGAAGAAATGTAAACCCTGACGAAGTGAAGATTTATGAAACTTTACCGATATTGGAAGGTATTAAAAAATATCCTGATCTTCCAAAGGTAGCTTATGTTTATATGCTTCAAACTCAGGGTCTTCTTCACGACACCTATGTTTATGGCGTAGATGCAAAAAGAATAGTTCCTACCTTGATATACCCAACAGAGGTTATGGATGGGGCAATACTAAGCGGAAATTGTGTTTCTGCCTGTGACAAGAACCCAACCTATAATCATCTGAATAACCCTATAATTGAAGACTTATATGAAAGACATGGCAAAGATTATAACTTTGTAGGTGTAATTATTACGAATGAGAATGTTACACTAGCTGACAAGGAAAGATCCTCTAATTGGACTGCTAAATTAGCAGAATTCCTTGGTCTTGATGCAGTAATAATATCTGAGGAAGGTTTCGGAAACCCTGATACTGACCTTATGATGAACTGCAAAAAGATATCGGCAAAAGGAATAAAGACAGTTCTTGTTACTGATGAATACGCTGGAAGAGATGGAGCATCTCAGTCTTTGGCAGACGCAGATAAAACTGCTGATGCAGTTGTAACTGCAGGTAATGCCAATGAAGTAATCCAATTACCGTCAATGAAGAAGGTAATTGGATATCTCGATCCGGCAGATACTATAGCTGGGGGATTTGATGGAAGCTTGAGACCAGATGGAAGTATTATGGCTGAACTTCAGGTAATAACCGGAGCCACTAGTGAGATCGGTTTCAACAAATTATCAGCAACGGAGTATTAGTATCAGGTGCTGGGTGCTAGGAACTGGGCACTAGGTCAAAGTAATGTTAGGAATACAAATGTAAAATAAATTTTGAAAGGATGAATCGCATGTTACAGGATAAAAAAGTAATTATCATAGGCGATAGAGATGGAATTCCTGGTCCTGCAATAGAAGAATGCGTTAAGACAGCAGGCGCTGATGTGGTATTTGCATCAACAGAATGCTTTGTCTGAACGGCTGCAGGAGCAATGGATCTGGAAAATCAAAAGAGGGTATTAGAACTTTCCGAGAAATTCGGCAAGGAAAATGTTGTAGTAGTATTAGGCGCATCCGAAGCTGAAACAGCAGGATTAGCGGCTGAAACAGTTGCAGCAGGAGACCCTACTTATGCAGGTCCACTAGCAGGAGTCTCGTTGGGACTCGCAGTTTATCATATATTTGAACTTAAAGAAGAAGTTGATGCCGATGTTTATGATGAACAATGTGGCATGATGGAAATGGTTCTTGATGTTGATGCCATAGGTGCTGAAGTAAAGACAATAAGAGATCAGTATTCTAAGTTTTAATAATATTCCTCGTGTTCGGAAGAGCAAATATGGGAGAGGAGGGAAGTTACTAATATGATTAAAGTAGTTCATTATATAAATCAGTTCTACGGTGGAATCGGTGGTGAGGAAAAAGCCGATGTCAAGCCGGAAGTAAGAGAAGGTGTAGTAGGACCAGGTATGGCTCTTAAGGCAGCGTTAGGGAAAGATGCAGAGATAGTAGCTACAATCATTTGTGGTGATTCATATTTTAACGAAAACCTGGAAGAGGCTACTGCCGAAATTCTCCAAATGATTAAAAAATATGAACCAAATTTGTTCATAGCAGGACCTGCTTTCAATGCAGGCAGATATGGAGTTGCATGTGGCTCTATATGCAAAGCTGTTAAAGATAATTTAGGCATCCCAGTGGTATCAGGCATGTATGTGGAAAACCCCGGGGTAGACATGTTCAGAAAGGATCTCCATATAGCCTCAACTGCAAACGCTGCAACAGGCATGAGACAGGCGATTCCTGCCATGTCGAAGCTAGGTCTAAAGCTCGCAAAAGGTGAAGGAATAGGTTCACCGGCAGAAGAAGGCTATATTCCAAGAGGCGTTAGAAAGAACGTATTTAGGGAAGAGAGAGGTTCAAAAAGAGCTGTTAATATGTTAGTTGCTAAGCTAAAGGGTGAAGCATTTGTTACAGAGTATGCAATGCCTGATTTTGATAGAGTTGCTCCAAATAAACCTGTTTTGGATATGAAGAATGCTAAGATAGCTTTGGTTACCTCAGGTGGTATAGTTCCAAAGCACAACCCTGATAGAATTGAATCTTCCAGTGCATCCAAATATGGTAAGTATGATATCGAAGGCGTTATGGATCTTACCGAGGAGACTTATGAGACAGCTCACGGTGGATATGACCCTGTATATGCAAACTTGGATGCAGACAGAGTTCTCCCTGTTGATGTATTGAGAGAATTTGAGAAAGAGGGAGTAATAGGAAAACTTCATAGATATTTTTATACCACAGTAGGAAATGGAACCTCTGTTGCAAATGCGAAGAAATTTGCTTCAACTTTTGCTAAGGAATTGGTGCAAGATGGAGTTCAAGCAGTTATACTCACGTCCACGTGAGGAACCTGCACACGTTGCGGCGCAACGATGGTAAAAGAAATTGAAAGAGCAGGAATACCCGTAGTTCACATCTGTACGGTTGTTCCAATTTCATTGACAGTTGGTGCTAACAGGATAGTTCCTGCTATAGCAATTCCCCACCCATTGGGAAATCCTGCTGTTAGCAAGGAAGATGAAAAAGAACTAAGAAGAGAAATAGTGCTTAAAGCAATAAAAGCACTAGAGACAGAAGTTGACGGACAGACAGTATTTGACAAATAGGAACAAATAAAAAGGGTGGTGTGATACCACCCTTTTTTAAGAAAGATATTCGGAGGTGTAACAATATGACAACGCCTATAGTTAAAGGAGCAGCATATGTACTCGTTCATACCCCTGACATGGTTATGCATTATGGCACTACTTGCTCCGCAGAACATGATGCAAATCCTAATTCTGAGTTTTTGAAAAAGGTTCCAAGCCATTTGAGGAATTATGAGGAAGCAGTGAAGTATGCCCCAAATCAGGTTTATATAGGGAATATGCTGCCAGATGAGCTCAACAACATTCCCAAACCTTGGTATAAAAATCTTATAGCTGATGCAAAAGTTGAAGGCAAAATGGGTGCAATGGTGCCACAAGATGAGTTTTATATTGCAATGAAACTATGTGATGCTTTCGATTTAGTTATGTTGGAAAAAGACTTCACGGATTCTACAAAGGCAAAGATGTCCAAGATACCCTATTATACAGAAGATGAATTTGCAAAGGTCAAGGAAGGCTTCGATGCTGCAGATATAGAGAAGAAGGTTGCAGAAGGTGCAGAACCGCTTCATTTCAATGGAAATCTTGTAGGATGTGTTAAAGCAGCTCATGCTTCAGACAAAAACCTTACAGCTCATATTATGGTAGAAAACATAGTATCAAAAGCTTCTGGGGTAATAGCTCTGAAAAACCTTATACATGTAAATAATATTCCTGCAGATTCCATAGAGTATGTAATAGAATGTTCTGAAGAAGCTTGCGGCGATATGAATCAAAGAGGAGGAGGCAATTTTGCTAAGGCTATCGCAGAGGTTGCTGGAGCAGTATCTGCTACTGGCTCTGATACGAGAGGCTTTTGCGCGGCTCCGACTCATGCATTAATTAATGCTGCTGCATTAGTAAAATCCGGAGTATACAAAAACGTTGCAATTGTTGCCGGAGGAGCTACTGCGAAGCTTGGCATGAATGGAAGAGACCATGTAAATAAGGATTTGCCGATATTGGAAGATTGCCTAGGAGCTTTTGCTATTTTGATATCTGAGGATGATGGAGTTAGCCCAGTGCTTAGAACTGATATTGTTGGAAGACATACTGTCGGCACCGGCTCAGCCCCACAGGCAGTTATGGAATCCTTGATTACTAAGCCTTTGGATAGAAGTGGTCTAAAGATAACCGACATAGATAAATATTCTGTAGAAATGCAAAATCCTGAGATAACAGAGCCTGCCGGGGCAGGAGACGTTCCATTGGCAAACTATAAAATGATCGCTGCCTTAGGAGCCAAGAGAGGCGATATTGATAGAACCTATATGGCTACTTTCATCAAAGAACATGGTATGCCTGGCTTTGCACCTACTCAGGGTCACATACCATCGGGAGTTCCTTTCGTTGGCGCAGCAAGGGAAATGATAATGGATGGCAAGATTAATAGGGCAATGATAGTCGGCAAGGGAAGCCTTTTCCTTGGCAGAATGACCAATTTGTTTGATGGAGTATCAATTGTTATGGAAAAGAATCCTGGAAAAGTTGAAGAAATAGGAGCAGTGTCTAAAGAAGAGATCAAGGGAATGGTAGCAGAAACAATGAAAGAATTTGCAGCATTCTTACTTAATGGAAAGTAGGGGTGAATAGAATGGAAAATATAAAAACCATGGTAGGGGAGGTATTTAACGAAGTTGCTGATGCCATATTGACTGGAAATTTCGGCAGCAAGGTTAAAGTAGGACTTACCACAATGGGAAGCGAGCACGGTACTGAAGAATTGGTAAGAGGTGCAGAGCTGGCTGCAAAAAAATACAATGATTTTGAAATTGTGCTAATAGGGCCTAATGTTGATACCACCCTAAGAATAGTTGAAATCACATCAGAAGATGACATGTATAAAAAAATGGATGAAATGCTGGAAGCAGGTGAGTTAGATGCAGCTGTTACCATGCACTATAATTTTCCCATAGGTGTTTCAACCGTAGGGAGAGTTATTACACCTGGATTTGGCAAGGAGCTTGTTCTTGCCACCACCACTGGCACATCATCAACCCATAGAGTCGAAGGCATGGTAAAAAATGCACTATATGGAATAATAACAGCTAAAGCTCTTGGTATTTCAAATCCTACAGTTGGTATACTCAACGTAGATGGTGCAAGACAAGTTGAAAGAGCATTAAAAGAGCTTAAAGAAAAAGGTTACGACATCAATTTCTCTGAATCCGTAAGAGCTGACGGCGGTTGCATAATGAGAGGAAATGATCTTTTGGTTGCAGCTTCCGATATAATGGTTATGGATACCTTAACGGGCAACATAATGATGAAAATGTTTTCAGCCTTTACCACCGGAGGCAGCTATGAGTCCTTAGGCTATGGCTACGGTCCCGGTGTTAGTGACGGCTATGATAAGATTATCTGCATACTATCCAGGGCTTCAGGAGCCCCTGTGGTAAGCGAAGCACTTAGATATGCAGCTTCTTGCGCCCAAGGGAAGCTTACTCAAGTGGCTAAAGAGGAATTTGATAAAGCTAGAAAAGCAGGTCTTGATGAAATTCTCAAAGGTCTTACAGCAGAAGTAAAGAAAGCTGCTCCTGCGGAATTCAAGATGCCTGACAAGAAAGTAGTTACTAAATCCATTGCCGGAGTAGATATACTAGAGCTTGAAGATGCAGTAGCTGAGCTGGCCAAAGAAGGAATTTATTCTGAAAGCGGCATGGGCTGCACTGGACCTATAATACTCACTGCTGATGAAGACTATGAAAAGGCAGTAGAGATATTATTCGCCAACAAATTAATAACTCAAAAGCCATTGGATTGCAACTGCTAATTAATCCCCGCTTCGCGAGAAGCGGGGATTAATTTATTATGCTTTGTTCATTATTAGCATTGGATAAATTATTAGAAAAAACAGGAGGAAATTCTAGAATTATGTTGAATGTTAATTAGGATATGACAATCCTAGGGGGGCATATATATGAAGAAACTCAGAGTTGTGACATTCATAATTATTGTAATTGTTATTATTTTTATAAACGTTATCATGAGCAGTGTATTAGCTGATCCTATAAACATTAAGTATCAAACTGATGAGAGCTATCCCCCTTATGCTTACAAGCAAGGAGATGATCTTTTAGGTTTCGATTTTGAATTGGTGAGGCTTATATTCTCTCAAAGTCCTTATGAAGTTGAATATTCTGCTGATGTTTTTGCATTGGTTTATGACAGACTGGTAAAAGGTGAAATTGACTCTGCCGGCATTATTGCAGTTAAAGAGGAAAGAAAGAAGGAAATTCTTTATTCTGATACAGTGCTGCAATCTTTTATAGGTGTCTATACTAGGTCAGATAGACCCAACCTAAAAATTAATGAATTAAAGCATTATAAAATTGGGGTTAGGAGAGGATTTTATACAGAACAAGTTTTAAAAGAAAAGGCTGGTTTATCATACTATTATACCTATGATAATGTAGAAGATGCACTTATAGACCTGGACAAAGGAAACATAGACGCAGTATTTGGTAATCAAGAAACTATTAATTTTCTTATATCAAAAAAAGAGTTTAAAAATACCATAGTTCCAAATATTCCAAACTTATACCCCTTTGACCTTGCAATAGGCATCAAAAAAACAAATCCACAGTTGGTAAACTTTATTAATTCTCAATTAAAGTCCCTAAAAAGATCTGGGGCATTTGAACTGTTATATCAAAAGTACTTTTTTTCACATTCACCTGAATATTATAATAAAAGAAACAATAATTTTATATTGATTATTGTGGGAATAATTGTTTTCTTTAGTATAATTGTAATATTTCTACGATTTTATATTAAAAACTTGGAAGCGAGAATAATAAAGAGCAATCGGGAGACTATGCTGCAGAAGGCATATTTTAAGCAGCTTTTTGAAAGCTCTCCTCAGGCTACTGTAATGATAGATTTAGATGACAATGTCTTAGATGTGAATGGTGGATTTGAAAATCTCTATGGTTATAATGCTGAAGAAATAAAAGGACAAAAGCTCAGCAATTTCATAATGCCTCTAGGCAATGAGAATGAGGGTATAGAGATTAACAATCTAATCTTAAAAGGTAGATTTTATCAGGAAGAAGCGAAAAGAAGAAAAAAAGACAATTGCTTAGTGGATGTTTCAATACTAGGATATCCTATAATCCTTGAAGGACAAAAAATTGGAGTATATGGAATATATACTGATATTAGTGAAAGGATAAAACAAGAAGAAATTGTTAAATACCAAGCATATTATGACCAATTAACAAATCTTCCAAACAGAAGAATATTTATGGAGAGATTGGAAGTTGCCATTG
>JAQUTA010000118.1 GCA_028709965.1 Lutispora sp. | reverse complement strand
AATTCATCTAAAACTTCTAAAAGTGCAAACCCGGACTTTAAAAGATTATCGCAAATAGCTTGTATTTTATATGCCTTTTGAATATGGACTTCCTCTATTCTATTATATAATTTGCCTTCAGGTACAAAAAAATTCAGTCTCATTACTGCTGTAGAGGAATTTTCATCGAACTCATTCTCCCAACAGTAAAATATACCGTTCTTATCTTCAATAAAATAATTATTACCAATAATATTTTTCAGCTTATAATAGCTGCTTATATCAAATATAAATGTTCCATCCGCCTTTAGAAGCCTATGCACCTCTTGAAAGGTTTTTATTAATTCCTCTTCCTCCAAAACATAATTAATTCCATCACAGGCACATATTACTGCGTCAAAACTCTTTGATAATTTCAAAGCTCTCATATCCTGTTTTAAAAACTTGATCTTCTCGCCTTGCATTCTGGCTTTATTCTCAGCGACTGATAGCATTTGTTCTGATATGTCTATTCCCCACATCTGATATCCAAGCTTTGACATGGGTATTGTAATATTGCCTGTGCCGCACGCCAAATCCAATATGCTTTTGGGTTGCACATTTGCCCTAATAAATATATCCCTCAAATAATGAGCCCATTTATCATAGTCTACATCATCCATTAAAGCATCATATATTCGAGCGAAGCTTTCATAATAAGCCATTTTATTAATTCCTCTGCTTTCAAAATAACCGTATCATCTCTTAAAAGTATAATAAGAGACAGTATTCTTGCGTTTTTTAGTTCTTCTTCCAAGATAATAACCTAACATAAATACCATTATTAATACAATAACCCGGAGATATTTAAACCCTGCAACTTTATTAATCACATTTCCCAATTTAAAAAAATTTATTGTTTTTACTATTAGACTATCTTCCTCATTCTCGTCTTTATTTGGGCTGTTGATATCCACAGTCTGCTCTATGTTCATATAATCCTTACCGCCATCCCGCATCCATTTATCAATATACTCATTGTCATCAAATGCTTTGGCTTGAATCAACTTAATTATACCAAGAATTTGAGAATCTTGACTTTCACCCTCTAATATCCGATCTAAATCATATAAAATCTTATATTTTAATCTATTAGGATATAATCTATCAAGATCTAAGCCTTTTATACCCTCTATATATTTTTCAAAGTCAGCCCGTTTTCTATAAGCTTCAGCTTTTACATATTTAACTTGGGTAGTGTCAAAGCTTGGATCTCCAGGGTTATCGATATATTCGTCAGACAAAGCATTAACAACATCGTAATCTTTATTTCTAAATAAAGTGGCAATATTTTTAAGTTTTTTATTAGCACTAAAATCTAGTCTATCTATAGATAACTTATCAACCAATTCATAATCTAAACCGAATATTTCACTGTTTTTGTTCATTTCTAAGATAAGTTGATTGTTGCTGCCGAACAAGGTTTTTTCTGCAGCTACACCAGTAGTGTCTAAAACATTATATGGATAAAAATTATTTAGAACCAGTACAATCATAGAAGCTTCAGAATTTATCAGTCCCTTATTTTTATTAAATCTGATGCTAAATACTCCTTTGCTATTATTAATTAATTTTGATTCATATTTAAGGTTTATAATTTTTGTTTCATCATTTTTAAGCCATAAACTGTAAGTATGCCATTTATCAACTTTGGGAAATGCTTCCGAAGGATATTTATCTTCAATATAATTTCCATTTCTTTTATAATATTTCAATGCATTCCCTTTATCTATAATTTGAATGTTTTCTAAGTTAATTGAAGGCAATCCTAGTATAACTTCTAAAGTTTTATCAGCTTTATTTTTAATAATATATTCACCACTATAAACAAGCTTATCCTCATAAATTTCAATAGTCGAGTTCTGTCCTACCAACTGTACATCATAAGTATTCAACAGTACTAAATCATATCCATTCCAAACAGTTTGTCCATTTTCTGCTAATGCGATGAAAAATGTGTCAAACAATATAAAAGTCATTAATATGAGTATAATAATGATAGGCTTTCCTCTCACAGCTCCACCCCCCTGCATAAATAAATTTGATACTATATTTGATTTTACAGTAATAATCAAAATTTTACAATTGACTATAACTACTAAATCACTTTATAAACTTTAAATTTGAGACCTTATATCATTGACATGCTAATTTATACGTGGTACTATAATAAAAATTAATTATAATTCTTGATTCACGAGATAGAGGTGCGCTTTTAATTACTATACGGCATAAGGTAGTGTTAACCAATGAATGTCGTAGAAAGGTAGAAGCGCCGAAGGTAGAAAAATGGCACTGTTTTTCTAGCCTGGTCCATATGTAAAAAACGTCTGGACTGTCATCTTTATAGATGGAGAGCTATCCATGGATGATGTTTTTATACATTTTATTTATGTATTATTATGCATTTTTCATGTCAGCTTTCATGCTGACTTTTTTTATTGCATAATAGTAAATATTATATCTACATCATATAATTAATAGAATTGAACATAGGAGGTAATTTAATGAAAAGTTTTAACGTAGCAGTGGTAGGAGCCACTGGCATGGTTGGAAGAACAATTCTAAATATACTTGAAGAGAGGAATTTTCCTATAAATAATCTGTATTTATTCTCCTCTTCTAAGTCAGCAGGAACAAGAGTGCAATTTAGAGGAAATAATTATATTGTAGAAGAATTATGTGATACTTCTTTTGATAGGAAAATAGATATCGCATTATTTTCCGCAGGTGGCGCTACTAGCATCAAATATGCACCCATTGCAGCATCTAAGGGAGTGATTGTCATTGATAACAGCAGTGCCTTCAGGATGGATAAAGATGTTCCTCTTATTGTGCCTGAGGTAAATGAATCAGAAATGTATAAACATAATGGAATAATTGCAAACCCCAATTGCTCTACCATTCAGGCTGTTGTAGCACTAAAACCGTTGCATGATAGGTATGGAATAAAAAGAATAGTGTACTCTACCTACCAAGCTGTGTCAGGTTCAGGTGTGAAGGGAATTACTGATCTAGAAAATGGATTAGCAGGTAAACCGAATTCTTTTTATCCACACCCCATATATAATAATTGTTTGCCCCATATAGATGTTTTTGAACAAAATGGCTACACAAAAGAAGAAATAAAAATGATTGAAGAAACAAAAAAAATACTTAATGACTACAATTTAAAAATAACTGCTACAACAGTGAGAGTACCTGTATCCAATTGCCATTCAGAAGCTGTGAATGTTGAACTTGATAATGACTTTGATTTGGGAGAATTAAAAAACACTTTAATAAACTCTCCTGGAATAATTTTAGTAGATGAGCCTGAAAAGAATTTGTATCCCCTCGCATCTTTGGCAAACGGTAAAGATGAAGTGTTTGTTGGAAGAGTACGAAGAGATGAATCTTTGGATTATGGGATAAACATGTGGATAGTTGCTGACAATATAAGGAAAGGTGCAGCTACAAATTCAGTTCAAATTGCTGAATCCCTTATCAAGAATATGTGAAATTGAGGTAATGGGACACACCGCTGATATAGGGTATTCCTTGCCGCGGAATGTCCCAAATAGAATATAAAATAATAAAATAGGAGGTCTTAATATGGCATTGTTTAGAGGTTCCGGAGTTGCAATAGTAACCCCGTTTACAAAAGAAGGAATAGATTTCGATAAACTAGGGGAGTTAATAGAGTGGCATATATCCAACGCAACTGATGCAATTATTATATGCGGTACAACAGGTGAAGCACCTACCATGTCAGATGAAGAAAAAAAGGCAGCTTTCAGCTATACAGTGAAAAAGGTTGCAAATAGAATACCAGTTATAGCCGGTACAGGCAGCAATAACACACTGCACAGTATTGAGCTTTCAAAATACGCAGAGAACGTTGGATGTGACGGCCTTTTATGTGTTACTCCTTACTACAATAAAACA
Organism: Lutispora sp.; assembly: GCA_028709965.1. Classification (GTDB taxonomy): domain Bacteria; phylum Bacillota; class Clostridia; order Lutisporales; family Lutisporaceae; genus Lutispora. Next base: position 1,594 of record JAQUTA010000118.1, on the reverse strand, counting down.
ACTCAGAAAGGGTTGATAGAGCATTATACGGCAATAGCTGATTCGGTAAATATTCCTATAATAATATACAATGTTCCTGGAAGAACCGGATTAAATGTATTACCGGATACTCTAAAAAAATTATCCTATCACAAAAATATAGTAGGTGTTAAAGAAGCTAGCGGAAATATTAGCCAGGTTGTGGAGATTGGAACATTCTGCAATGATAGCTTTGTCATGTATTCCGGAAATGATGATCAAGTAGTTCCACTGCTCTCTGTAGGTGGTATAGGAGTCATATCTGTAGTAGCAAACATAATTCCAAAGGAAATGCATGATATGGTCACTAATTATCTTGAGGGAAATGTGAAGCAAGCTATGGAACTTCAGCTAAAGATTAAACCATTAAATGATGCTCTGTTTTGCGAAGTAAACCCTATACCCGTGAAAACAGCCATGAATCTGATTGGTTATGATGCCGGGGAATTAAGACTTCCTTTAACAACCATGGCAGATAAAAATATAGAGTATTTAAAAAAAGAGCTTTCAGCATATGGTTTGATATAAGGAGGTAAAGCTATGATAAACATATTATTAAATGGTTGCAATGGCAAGATGGGTCAGGTCATATCACTTATGTTGAAGGAAGATCCAAAAATACAAATTGCAGCCGGCATAGATACTAATCCGGATAAATTTAAAAACTACTATAAAACCTATAAAGATATCAACGAAATAAAGGAAAAGGCAGATTTACTTTTGGATTTTTCTCACCCGGATGGTATAAATAAAATCGCTGAGTACTGTGCTAATAATGGGATGGCCTTGGTAGTTGCGACTACCGGTCTATCCCAAATCCAATATGACATTTTAAGACAGGTCTCTAAAAAAATTGCTTTATTTCAATCTGCTAATATGTCTTACGGAGTGAATGTAACCGTTGAATTATGCAAAAACGCAGCAAAAGCCTTAGGTAACGACTTTGATATAGAGATTATTGAAAAGCATCATAATGAGAAAAAAGATGCGCCAAGCGGCACAGCCCTTATGATAGCCAAGGAAATCAATTCAACAATGAATAACAGTTTGGAATTTGTATATGATCGGCATGAAAAGGGAGCCAGAATGCATAATGAGTTAGGCATATATTCTCTTAGAGGTGGTACTATTCCAGGTGAACATGTAATTATTTTTGCAGGCAGGGACGAAATTATAGAAATAAAACATACTGCATTATCTAGAAAGATTTTTGCAGAAGGTTCTATAAAGGCTATAGAATTTACTGCATATAAGAGACCCGGTTATTATAATATGTCAAGTTTACTAAAGGAAATATGTTCATGATGGGCCGTTAGAAAATGATGATTTCAATAACATAAGTAAAGATGAAATAAATTACTAGATGATTTGAGGAAATAGGATGTGATTTAAATGCCGATAATAGTTCAAAAATACGGCGGAAGTTCAATTGAAACCATTGAAAAAATTAGAAATGTAGCAAAAAGGATTGGAGAACGTAAGGAGAAGGGATTTGATTTGGTTGTAGTAGTATCGGCAATGGGAAAAACTACAGACTATCTCATTGAAATGGCTCACCAAGTAAGCCATAAACCAA
>JAQUTA010000117.1 GCA_028709965.1 Lutispora sp. | reverse complement strand
GATGAATCCAAATGGTTATTAAAACTTTGGAAAAAGGAGAACTTTATCAAGGATAAAGCCCAGAGGGAAGAAACCGAGGATATAATGGATATTCTCAAGGATTTAGAGTTGGGGAAGGATAGCAGACAGTTGGATCGAACTGTTGTGAAGAGGCTAGAGTGGATTTACCCCTACGAGAACTCTTCCAAGCTGCCTGTGAAGCTTTCTGTCACTGAGCTAAAAAGACTTGGCGCAAGGGAAGAAGATGATGGAGCACAAAGCCTTTTTAAATCAGAACATTTGAAAAAGCCCAGATTCCTAGAAGGCAAGAAAGCTATGGGGGCTGCCGAAAAGGGAAGCGTCATGCATTATGTGATGCAGCATCTTGAACTGTCTCAGACTGATACCCTGGAGGCCATTGAGGCTCAAGTTCAGAGGCTCTATAGAGAGGATTACATTACGGAAGAATGGGCAAAAGCTGTTGATATAAAAAGGATAGATAGCTTTTTTAGCTCCTCAATAGGCAAGAGAGTCAAAAAATCACAAAAGGTTTTCAGAGAAATGCCCTTTAATATAGAAGTAAGCTCAAAAGAAGTGTTCCCTGACGTTGATATAGAAGACTCGTCAGAGAAAATATTGATTCAAGGGGTAATCGACCTATATTTCATAGAAGGAGAAAGGCTCATACTTTTAGACTATAAAACAGACTATGTTGACAGGAGTAATATGGATAATGTAATATCACGCTATAAGACTCAGATAGAATACTATGAAAAAGCTCTTCAAATTGCGCTAAAGAGACCTGTAGATGAGAAATATATATATCTATTTCACACCGGAGATATTATCAGAGTATAAGTAAGGGACACCGGGGACGGTTCTTTTTGTCCCGCGGGACAAAAAGAACCGTCCCCGGTGTCCCGAAGAGAAAGGGGCTGATGAAAATATTTAAAATATTTGAGGAACATAGCTTTGAGCTGGAAGTAATATTGGACAGTATAAAGGACAGTATTGCGTTGGTGGACAAGAATGGAATAACCAAGTACTGGAACACTGCAGCAGAAAAGATGTATGATATAAATCGGGAAGATATTATAGGAAGACATATAAAGGATTTTTTCCCTACAGCTTTGCTGCCTCGTATTATTAAAGAAGAACAGTCCTTTGAGAACATATATAATAGCCCTAGGGAAAACAGCTTCACCATCATCAGTGCATTTCCATTATATTCTCAAGGCAAGTTGGTTGGAGGCATTAGTCTCGACAGAGATATCACAGAACACATAAGAAATTTAGAGTTGTTAAGCAAAAATAAGCGAAATATTGATGCACTGCAAAAGCAAATCAAATCTATAGGCTTGAATAGATCCTCTTTTTCTATGATTTTAGGAAACAATAAAAAATTCAAAAATGTAGTAAATCTTTCAAGGGACGTGTCTCGATCTAATATTAATGTATTGATTTGTGGCGAAAGTGGTACAGGCAAAGAACTATTTGCCAGAGCTATTCATATGGAAAGTGGCAAAGAAGGTTTTTTTGTCCCAATAAACTGCAGTGCCATACCCAATGAGCTTATAGAAAGTGAGCTGTTCGGCTATGCTCCCGGAGCTTTTACCGGCGCCTTAAAAGAGGGGAGAACCGGTAAGGTTGAGCTGTCTAATAAAGGTACGTTATTTCTCGATGAAATAGGAGATATGCCTCTCCATATGCAGCCCAAGCTGCTAAGAGTACTGGAAGATGGAGTAATAACAAGAATAGGCAGCGAAAAAAGCACAAAGGTAAGAATTAGAGTAGTAGCTGCAACAAACAGAGATTTAAGCGAAATGGTTGAAAAAGGGAGCTTCAGGAAGGATTTATATTATAGATTGAACTCGGTTTTGATAAACATACCTCCTTTGAGAGAAAGAAAAGAAGATATTCCTCTATTGACCAATAGATTTGTAGAAGATTATTGCATGGAATATGGCTTTAATATACTTACAATATCTCATGGCGTAATGGACGCTTTCATAAATCATGATTGGGAGGGAAATGTAAGAGAATTGGCGAATGTTGTTGAAAGAATGGTTGTAATAGCAAATAACAATAACGCAAACAATATAGATACAAGCTTTTTGCCCGAAAACATAGCCCAAAATGCTAAAAGGCAAGATGCAAAAAATGAGGGCGGCCATGCTATTTATGATTTAAATAAGATGCTTGAAAATGTGGAGAAGGAAGCGGTGCAAAACGCTATGAAGCTTGCCGATTACAATAAGGCAAAGGTTGCAAAAATCTTAAATATACCGAGAAGCACGCTTTATTTTAAGCTAAAAAAATATGGGTTGGAGTAATTGTCAATTAACTGACACACATGTCGAAATACTGACATGTGTGTCTTTGCTTTTTTCATTCTCACCCCCGCATTAGTGTCAATAAATCGACAGTAAATCCTTTTTTTATTTTGACAGGTATGGTGAAAGCCTCTAATAATCAAGGCTTTATGAATTTGGCATGATAATTGCTATTTAATTAAGATGGTATATAGACTAGATTAAGGGAGGGTTATTTGTGAGGATTGAAGAACATCCCATTTTATCCTTTAAAAAAGGAGAAAAAATAAAATTCAGCTTTGATGGAGAAGAATATGAAGGCTTTGAAGGAGATACCATAGCCTCCGCCCTTCATGCAGCAGGGGTAAAGGTTTTGGGTCATAGCCACAATCATAATAGACCAAGAGGTTTTTATTGTGCTATAGGAAATTGCTCCTCCTGCCTTATGACAGTGGATGGAGAACCCAATGTGAGAACATGCACCGAAAAGCTAAAAAGTGGAATGGTGGTAGAGACTCAGAAAGGCAAGGGGGTATTGAAATGAAGATGACGGAAATCGCAATAGTAGGGGGGGGACCTGCAGGTCTTTCTGCCGCAGTGAGTGCCGCAGCTTCGGGAGCAAGAGTTACTCTGATAGAAAGAGATGATCACTTAGGAGGACAGCTCAAGAAGCAAACCCATATGTTTTTTGGTTCTAAGAAACAATATGCCTCTACAAGAGGAGTAGATATAGCAGATATTTTGCAAGAACAACTGGCAAAGTATAAAGATAGAGTGGAGATAATGACAGATGCCACAGTTATCGGAATTTATGAAGACGGAATACTTACAATAGAACAGAATAATAAATATATTAAAATGCAACCACAAAGAATTGTGGTTGCAACAGGCGCTTCAGAGAAGTTTCTCACTTTCCCAAACAATGATATGCCTGGCATATATGGCGCCGGGGCAGTTCAAACTCTCATGAATGTTTATGGAGTAAAACCGGGAAATAATGTGCTGATGGTAGGTGCCGGCAATATAGGGCTTATAGTTAGCTATCAGCTAATGCAGGCAGGAGTAACTGTAAAGGCTATAATAGACGCTGCTCCGAGGATTGGCGGATATTTGGTACATGCCTCCAAAATCAGAAGGATGGGCATACCTATACTTACTTCTCACACGGTTAAATATGCTCACGGCAAAGATTCCCTAGAGAAAGTAACCATATGCAAACTGGATGAAAAGTTCCAGCCAATACCGGGTACAGAGCAAGATATAGAGGCTGATGTAATGTGCATATCTGTTGGTCTTTCTCCACTAGCAGAGCTCCTATGGCAGATAGGTTGTAAGATGACCTTTGTCCCTGAATTGGGAGGGCATGTTCCTCTTAGAAACGGGGAGATGGAAACTAGCCTCAAGGGAATATATATTGCAGGTGACGTGGCAGGCATAGAAGAGGCCAGCAGTGCTATGGTGGAAGGTAGATTAGCAGGACTTTGTGCAGCAAAGGGCTTGGGATATGAGGCTGAGAATTATGAAGATCTCAGGAAGGATTGCCTGGAGCAGTTAAACTCTTTAAGATCCGGCCCTGTAGGTGAAAAAATATTGAAAGGCCTATCAAAGGTCACTGCATAGGGAGGGATAATATATGTTACAAAATACTGGAATACCAACAAAGGAAGATATTGCCGGAGTTACTCCTTCTCTTGAAAGAAGAAGTAAAGGTCCTGTTGCTGTTATCGAGTGCTATCAGAAAATTCCCTGCAATCCCTGTTATACTTCATGCAAGTTTGGTGCTATTAAGGAATTTAAAGATATAAATGACAGACCGGAAGTGGATTTTGACAAATGCACCGGCTGTGGTCAATGTGTAGTAAATTGCCCCGGACTTTCTATATTTATAATAGATGAATCCTATTCGGATAAAGAAGCTTTAGTAAAGATACCCTATGAATTCTTGCCTCTTCCGGGGGAGGGAAGCTTTGTTACTGCTTTAAACAGAGAAGGTGAGCCTGTTTGCAGAGCCAAGGTGGTAAAGATTCAAAATGCAAAGTATCAGGATAGAACTCCGGTAGTATCCTTGACCGTACCTAAGGAATATTCTATGGAGGTCAGATTTTTCAACATAGAGGACTATTTCAGCGATAACACCTACGTATGCCGTTGTGAAGAATTGACCATGGGAGAGTTGAGAGATCTCATAAGAATGGGCTATAGGAGCGTTGACGAAATAAAGAGAATAAGCAGAGCCGGCATGGGACCCTGCCAAGGCAGAACCTGCAGGCAGCTCATCATGCAGGAGCTGGCAAAGGCTACAAATCAAGATATGAAGGATATGCCCATGACCACCTTCAGACCGCCTGTCAAAACCATCAAGCTTGGAGCACTATTGGGAGGTGACAAGGATGAATAAAACTGCAAATGTAGTTATCATCGGTGGAGGCATCTCAGGCTGCTCTATAGCCTATAACCTAGCAAAAAAAGGTATAAAAGACATAGTGGTTATTGAAAAGCAGTATCTTACCAGCGGTTCTACAGGAAGATGCGGTGCAGGAATTAGAATGCAGTGGGGTACTGAACGAAACTGCCTGTTGTCTAAAATGGCGGTAGAGTTTTTTGAGAATGCCAACGAAGAGCTTGGAGCCGACCATGATATAGAATTTAAACAAGGTGGATACCTAATAGTCGCAGCTACTGAGAAAGAAGTAGATCAGTTTAAGAAGAATGTGGTGTTGCAAAATAGCTTGGGTATACCTTCTGTTTACCTTTCACCAAAAGAAGCAAAAGAAATAATCCCTCACATGGATGAAACAAAAATATTAGGGGCCACCTTCTGCCCCAGAGATGGGCACCTCAACCCTTTCCACACAACAGAGGCCTTTGCCCATGCAGCGAAGAGGCTAGGAGTAGAGTTTATGACCTATACAACAGTTACAGGCATAACTACGCAAAATGGAAAGGTTACAGGAGTTCAGACGGATAAAGGCTATATATCAACACCAATAGTTGTAAATGCAGCAGGCGGATATTCTAAGATTATAGGAGAAATGGCTGGAATAGATGTACCCATATATGCACAGCGCCATCAAATACTTGTTACGGAGCCGGTGGAGCCACTTCAGGGTCCTATGTACATGAGTTTTGCTTTAAACATATATTGCCAGCAAAGCCCTCATGGCAGCTTCATAATGGGCAGAGGTGATGATAATGAACCTACAGATTTGAGGATAAACTCAAGCTGGCAGTTCATGGAGGAAATGGCCAAAACTAGCTGCGGGCTGCTGCCGCTTCTGGCTAAACTGAGGATTGTGAGACAATGGGC
>JAQUTA010000116.1 GCA_028709965.1 Lutispora sp. | reverse complement strand
TGTGGCTTGCTTAGAAAAGAATCACGTTATAGGGAGAATGGAAGTAATTCCTCTAATAGATATTTTTTAATCTTCGAGTAATTTTTAAATAATATACTAAGGAGCATGAAAAAATACGTATTTTCCACCAAGGGGAGATTATGTGTTTTTTGTGGACTGAGGTGAGGTTCATAGTGAACCTACCAGAAGGACTCACTTTAAGAATTTATTTAACATCAGAAAAAGAACAATATACTAAATCCATATGGATATATTGAGATATGTTTTGAATTAGATTATAAATAATCCATTTTAAATTAAGAAAGAGTAGCTGACAATTATGAAGGTTATTATATAAAATATTGTAATATATTACACCTAATAGAAAAGTTCTGATACGGTAACGTTAAAATGCTAAAAAAATATCAGGTTTAAATAATATTTTGACAGCTTTACATTTAATAGATTAATAATTAAATATTGAATATGAACCGATTGCTTTGCAGCGAAAAAGCAGCAAAAATAAATATTTATTGCGTTATCGCTGCAAATGTGCTATACTGGTAAATATGGAGGTGTTACTATGAATTCTATTGGTTCCTATCTTAGAGACCAGCGAGTTAAACATTCTTTGAGCTTAAATGATGTATGCGAACAAACTGGGATAACAACTACTCGTTTAAATCGGATAGAGCTAGGGCAAGTAAATGAACCTTCTCCGGAAGTGTTGAAAAAACTGGCAGAATTTTATAAAGTTGATTTGATTTATTTATATAAGCTGGCGGGTTATTTGGAAAGTAATAATTTTTCTAGACAAATACAGCCTTTTAATAATTATGAAATTTTAAGTGATGAAGAACGTAATTTTATCCAGCAAGCTATTGATTTTTTAGCTGGCAAGCACTTTGCAACAAATAAGGAGGCATATCATGAAGTATAGATTAGGAGAGCTGTTCTGCGGACCAGGAGGCATAGCTTATGGCGCTTTAAAAGCTCGCAGCAGGGATGGAAAATACTCTATTGTTCATGAGTGGGCAAATGATTATGATAAAGATACTTGCGCAACATATCGCCATAATATTTGTGAAAATAAACCAGATACGGTATATCATGAAGATGTTCGAAAATTAGATATGAAAAAATTATCGCCAATAGATGCCTTGGCATTTGGATTTCCATGCAATGATTTCAGTGTTGTGGGCGAACAAAAGGGTATGGATGGAATTTATGGTCCTTTATATTCTTATGGTGTAAAAGCTCTTAAGGTTTTTACTCCTGATTGGTTTATGGCTGAGAATGTAGGTGGACTTCGAAATGCAAATGATGGAAAGGCTTTTACCAAAATTTTGAGTGAATTAAGAGGAGCTGGATACATAGTTGTTCCTCATTTATATAAATTTGAAGAATATGGAATTCCCCAGGCTCGTCATCGACTAATAATTGTTGGAATAAGAAAAGATTTAAGTAAAGATATTGTTTTTAGAGTACCTTCACCTGCTCCATATGAAGGAATTGATAATACATGCAGAAAGGCAATTGAAGAACCACCTATTCCTGTAGATGCACCAAACAATGAATTGACTAACCAATCTGATGTTGTTATAAGAAGACTGCAGCATATTTTACCTGGACAAAATGCTTTCACAGCTGATATTCCTCCAGAATTGCAGCTTAATATACGAGGAGCCAGAATGAGTCAAATCTACAAACGCCTTGACCCAAATAAACCAGCATATACTGTTACTGGAAGCGGCGGAGGAGGAACGCATATCTATCATTGGGAAGAGCCTAGAGCTCTGACTAACCGCGAAAGAGCTAGGCTACAAACTTTTCCGGATACGTATGAATTTATAGGATCAAAAGAAAGTGTACGTAAACAAATAGGAATGGCAGTTCCCTGTGAAGGAGCAGCAATTATTTTCGAGGCTATTTTAAATAGCTTCGCTGGTATTGAATACGAGAGTATTCCAGCTAATATCAGCGAATAGGATGGTGAACTGCTATGTTTAATTCTGGTATGGTAAATAGAATATTGATTGAGCCAATAGCAAGAGGAGCGCAGAAGCTTCTTTTGCTTTCTGGCTATGCTACCCCGACTATGGCCTCATGGCATATGATGAAAATAAAGGAACTAAGAATGAGACCGATAGATATAAATTTGATTGTAGGCATGACTAATTACGATGGATTAACAATTGATGCTCATGAAGGATTCAAACAGTTGGTAAATGCAAAAAACGGATCAGGTTTTTCAAATTTTCAATGTCAATATATATTTCAGGGTGCTCCCGTACATAGCAAACTTTATGTTTGGCTAAAGGACGATAAGCCAGTAGAAGCATATGCAGGTTCAGCTAATTATACACAAGCTGGTTTTAGTACAAACAGACGAGAGTACATTGTACAATGCGATCCAGAAGAAGCCTTTGATTATTATAATCAAGCTGAATGCGATTCTATTTATTGCATACATTCAGAAGTTGAGGATAATATTATGTTTACACCTACACATCCTGTACTAGACTCAGAAAGCAAATTTACGCAAGCTCTTATAGGTGAAGGTATTAAGCCAATTAAATTATCGCTTTTGGCAAGAGACGGTGAGACAGGAATTAGATCAGGACTCAATTGGGGACAGCGTAATGGACGAGAACCTAATCAGGCATATATTGGTCTTCCTGCTTCAATAGCTCATTCAAGTTTCTTTCCTTTGGGAAAACAGCATTTTACAGTGGTTACTGATGATAATAAACAATTAATTCTGCGTGTAGAACAGCAAAATGATAAGGCAATTACTACACCAATGAACAATTCGCTTTTGGGAGAGTATTTCAGAAATAGAATTGGGGTTGCAAACGGAGCATATGTTTGGCGGGCGGATTTAGAACGATACGGCAGAACTGATGTCGATTTTTATAAGCTAGATGATGAACATTATTATATGGACTTTTCTGTTTAGCATTTAAAACAATACTGTAAATTAAGAGGTGATTTAAAATTGATTAACTATTGGTGGGTAACGCGCCCCAAACGTCGATTAAACTCAATACCAGAGACTTTAGCTGTTTTTTCTGAAATATCTCTTGATCAAGAATGGGAAGGTCAAAGAACTGCACATCTGACATTGGAAGAAGCTTTGGAACAGGCAAATTTAAAGCGCGTTGGAGAACGGCGTGATCGCACGGGCGGCGGGGCACGAACCTACAGAGCGTGGGTAGCTAGTCTTGGCTTAATTTTTATACAGGAATCAACGCAGAAATTAAAACTTACTCTTGCTGGCGAAGCTATTATGGAAGGTGACTCACCTGTTGAGATCATAAAGCATCAGGTGCTTAAATATCAATTCCCTTCACCTTTTTCTCTTAGCCGAGGTGTAAAAATATCTGAAAGGTTTAAAGTGCGTCCCTTTCGTTTTTTGCTTAAGCTACTCGCAGATGACAGAATATTGTACCTGACTGAAGAAGAGATTGCGAAGATTATTATTACTGAAGCAGAAAATGAAACAGATAATTGTTATGAATATATTGTGAAACGTATTTTAGAGTTCCGAAATTTTGGTGATAGCTGTTTAGATGGAGATTTCTTTGGAAAATATGCACCAAGCAGGGGGACAGTAAACCCAGATCATCCGTTTAGTCATTTACTGGATATAGCTAATACTATTATTAATTGGATTGAATACACACAGCTTGCTAAACGAGATGATGAAAAGAAAATTCGTATTATAGATGATAAAATAGATGAAGTACAGAGTATTGTATGTATAACTCCGGCTTTTATAGACCGTCCTGAGCAGCAAGAATATTTTCAAAGAAAATATGGACTTGACCCAAAACATAAAAAAGATACTCGAAATTTGACCAAAACTAAGACAATAACTGCAAAGATGATTGCAGAACAGAAGATTAAACAAGCATTTATTGGGGAGTCATTAAAGAGCCCAATTGGTAAAATTTCAATAGATTTAATTGACAAAATAGCTGATCAGACAGGAATAGAAGGTTCTGTAGTAGAAGAAATTCTTTTGAGGCTATATCCTCATGGTGCTATCGGATCATTTATGACAGAATATTTTGAAATGGCATTTAAAGGGCGTGACGAAGCAACAGAATTTGAAAAAGCTACAGTAGAGTTGTTTAAAAGCGTATTTTCTTTTGAATCTCAGCATGTCGGTCCTATTGGACTTACTCCGGATGTGTACATACTTTCTCATGAGAGCCGATATGTTGGTATAATTGATAATAAAGCTTACAGTAAGTATACTATAAGCAACGATCATCGTAATCGTATGATTCATAACTATATAAAGACTTATAGTGCAGAATCTTATCCTTTGGCGTTTTTCTCATATATTGCCGGAGGTTTCGGGAAAAATATAACTTCGCAGATAAAAGACATAGTGGATGAGACATCGGTTCATGGTAGTGCGATGAGTGTTTCTAATATGATAAAAATGGTAGAGACTCATCAACGTAAGAAATACAGCCATGAGGAAATCAGAAACATATTCTCTGTTGATCGTCAAATCTTGCTGTCTGATTTATAGGCAGGGTGAAGCAATTTGATAGTTTTGTAAGCATCTGTGTAAATAAAGTAAATGAATTTCTTTCTAAATAAAACAAACCCTGTCTAATCTACCAATTAACAGGGTTTTACATTTTTATCTTCTTTAAAAAATCACCTTCAGGACGATAAGGTACATTAAAATCATAACCCATTTTATTCATTTCCTGCATTTTCATCAGCAGCAGATTAATATGTGAATTTAACATGCTTGAAATCTGCACTATATCATAACCATCTCGTGCTAGAGCTAATACTTCATCATTGTCAATTAACAAATGAGAACCAAAGATATTGGCTTCGTACTCAGTAGTGTTTTTCATATCGAAAAGCTCAAATTCCTTTAGTCCATTACTCGCTAAATTTCTATGAAAAATATCATGCCTGATTTCATGAGCTAATACCATCTGGCGCATGTGGTCATCTAAATTATTATTAATAAAGATTATACGTTGCTTCCAACGATAGGTATACATGCCAAGTAGGTCATCATAATTCTCATAATAAATTTTGATACCAAGTTCATTGGCAATCTGTCTGGTATCCCTTGACAAGAGCATTTCCTTTCGTATATATTCCGAAAGAGTCAATCAAAGTAGCACCCCCTATAAACAATCTACTATTCCCCCTGCTATTGTAAGTTGTAAAACATTAGGAAAGAATATACAATACTTTGCTCCAGGCAGACGCCGGTAAATAAAAATAGTTTAGAAAATATTTATAATTTTTCATGCTCAAATTAATATCTAATTAGTATGCTTTAACAAAGAATATAGGAGGATGAAGTATGCTTACTTTTTTGCTTGAGTTAGATAGAAATATGTTATTATGGATACAGGATGTGCTAAGAAGTGATATTTTGACGCCATTTTTTATCATTATAACAAGAATCGGAAACGGCGGAACAATTTGGATATCGCTGTCAATAATTCTATTGATTCCAAGAAAAACGAGAAGAATAGGGATCCTGTCGTTGCTAGCACTGATGGGCTCGTTTATAATAGATAACATAATACTAAAAAATTTAGTAGCTAGAACTAGGCCTTATGAAGTGGTCCAGGGATTACAACTTCTAATTGGAAAACAAAATGATTTTTCTTTCCCTT
>JAQUTA010000115.1 GCA_028709965.1 Lutispora sp. | reverse complement strand
TTTGATTTACAATTTTAGCTTTATAGGTTTTTCCTTCCAGGACGGGAAATATATCCTTAGACTGTCCCCTTGGCAAGAACTGATTTATTGTATTCTGAAAAATCACCTGTATAGTAACCGGAATACTTACTCCTTGATGTAATACCGACCAGTCTATTTCTTTTTTATATACATAATTGTTACTAGACATATTACCATCCCTTACAATTCATAAAGCTATTTACTGTATTTTCATATTCAACAAATATAAAGGAATTCCTTCCACTTACCTTTGTTGGCATTTATATCAGCCAAATGAGTGCACTATTCAATATATATGTCGAAATATGCGAATAAAATATAGAGGATACTGGTAAATTGTAGAGAATACTGTAATTATACTAATATTTGATGAATCATATATTAGGGCTTTTGGTATTGCTAGAGTAGCATATTCTAAAGCTCTCAGACTCTATTAGGATTTAATTATATATTCCCTGTGAGCGGAGAAAGGTTTACACCAAATGTAAATTTATCCAAATATAAGCAACCTAATAACCTTCTCGCCTAGCACCTATATAATATTATTCTATTGAAAGGAAGCCTATTTGGCATATGGTATTACTTATGAATATCGAGTTAGTTGGAAAGCAGATCAGCAATTTTAATAGATTCTTAAAAGATTGGTCAGATTATATTTATATTAGCGATGAAAATATAAATTTATTATATGATGAACTGGATAGCATTGAGAAAAATTTCAATACAGTTATAAATAGGGATTATTTAGAGGATATTGACGGACATGATTTTAAAAATGGGTTTGTAGAGAAATATGTATGGGCTATATCTGACGGAGCTCCAGATATCAAAAAAATGTTTAAGGGAAATGTTAATGGTGAACGATTTAAGGATGGCGTACTTGAGATGATCGATCTTGCAGAAAGAGAGCAGGATATGAATAAGATTATAGAACCTGCATTGGAAGCTCTTAAGTTTATGCCTAATAAGATTTCTATAGCTACAGAGATTCTCCATAAATGTATTCCTAGTAAATTTCCCATAAAGAATTATAAAAGCAATTGGGGGTTAGCCCTTACACTTGAACATATAAGATTTGTAGATTATGTTAGGCATATTCCTTATGACTACTTTACTAAATACCTGGATCTTTTATTTGAAGTGATGGTTATTCACTTTGAAAAAAACAATATTGAACTTAAAGGATATTATAAGTATTGGTTGATTGATAGAGTGTTCTGGTATTTAGTAGATAATAAATATCGTGAAGTTATTAAGATGTATAATTCAAGAAATGAATACTACTAGGAGGAACGAATAATGGCTAGGATGATACCTGATTCACTAGAATTTGAGAATTGTAAAAGTAACGGTGAAAAAAGGATATTCGATGCACTTAAAGAAAAACTTCCACAAGATTGGGTTGTTATTTATTCACTAAGATGGGTTAATATATATAATGAGAGAAGTCGAAAATCTAATGGTGAAGGAGATTTCTTAATAATATCACCAAAGTATGGGATTCTAGTAATTGAAGTGAAAGGCGGAGAAATAAACTGTAAAGATAAATCGTGGATGTCAAAAGACCAGAATGGAATAACAAATAACATTCAAGACCCTGAGAAGCAAGCTAATGATACCATGTATGAAATTATAGGACTATTAAAGACAAAAGGAATAAATGGGTACGTGTGTTCTGCAGTTTGGTTTCCTGACACAATAATTGAAAAAATTAATCTGCCTTTAAGTATGCCACCACATATAGTTTTGGATATGAGATCATTGGAAAATCCCGGGAAAAGCATTAGTGATGTATTTGAGTTTAGAAAAAGTAGAGAAAAATTTAGTCCAAAAGTTTTTGATAAAGCTGATTTTATCAGAATACTTGATATACTCAATCCTGAAGTAAGGCTTGTAAAAGCTATAAAAAGAATAGCAGAGGATGTAAAAGATACCTATGTAAGACTGAACCAAGAACAGTCTTATGCAATTGAGCAATTTGAAGAGAACAAGAGGATATCAATTAAAGGGCATGCTGGGACTGGCAAAACGCTATTAGCCATTCAAAAGTGTCGCAAAGATAGTAATGAAGGTAAGAAAGTACTTTTTCTGTGCTTTAATAGTAAATTGGCAGATAATATTAAAAACGAAAGCAATGATTTTGATGTTTATACTATACATAGCTTTGCTCTAAATTATCTTAAGAGATTCTTTCCTGCAAGAGCATTGAACTTCGATGAAGATAAGGATTTTGACTATATTGTTGAAGAATATTTAGAAGTTATACAAAAGAATAAGGAGAAGGGCTTTTTACTTTATGACATAATTGTTGTTGATGAAGGTCAAGATTTTAAAGAAGCTTGGATATCATCTTTAGAGAATCTAATTAATGAGGAAGGAAGTTTTTTTATATTCTATGATCCTCTGCAAGTTTTATATAGTGATAGAGCACAAGCTGATTATAGCTATTTAAGTATTGGAGCAGTGTGTAATCTATATAGAAATATGAGAAATACAGATGAGATTTGTATAAGTTCAATAAATGTAGTTGATGGGTTATATGATAAGGTTAAACCTAGTGGAGTAAAAGGGAAAATACCTGAACTTATATTTTGCTCTTCCTTAATATACTCATTTGATTTATTAAGGAAAAGAGTATTTGATCTAACTATGGTTGAATATATTGAAAAAGAAAATATAACAATATTAACAATGGAACCTAAAAATAAAGAAACATATATAGCTGAAGTTGGGAATGAATATCAAATTGAGGTAGAAACTATCAGAAGATTTAAAGGGCTTGAAAATGATTTCATAATTATACCTGATTTAGATTGCAATATATTATTAGATAATGAAAAAAGAAAAATGCTTTATGTGGCAATGTCACGAGCGAGGGTACAAGTATACCTAATTATTAATACAGAAGGACTTAGTAGAAGTGGTAAGAAAATTAGAGTAAGGGAAATAGAAAATACTTTGTGGAGGGGTTTAAATGAGTGATTATAAAGAATTGAAAGAAATAAAGTCAAAAATTGAAGAGGGTTTTCTCGCGTATTGTTATAAGATATTTAAAGTAAGTAAGCCTGAAGTTAGCCTTGTTAATGGAATGAGAATAAAAACTGCCTCAATGAATAAAGCAGGAGTGGCTAAATTTGCTAAGCAAATTAAAGACTGGGAGGAAGAAATAAAAAAATATAGAGATGAATTTGCTCCACTTTTCTTATTGGATAACTTTGATGAAGATGATGATGATTGCTATGAGTATGA
The DNA here is from genome assembly GCA_028709965.1 of Lutispora sp. GTDB lineage: Bacteria > Bacillota > Clostridia > Lutisporales > Lutisporaceae > Lutispora. Next base: position 2,483 of record JAQUTA010000115.1, on the reverse strand, counting down.
GGATGTAAAAGAAGAACTTTTAGCAAAACGTTTATGGACAATATCGAGTGCTCTAGCTAGTAAAGACAAAGCATTAGAAAAATATAAAACGGCTTTTTGGGGCACGGCACCAAGGCAATTGTTTACAACTATTAAGATAATATTAAGTCAAACTAATAATTACATGTATGATTACGCTCCTCTTATTAAGCTTAATAGTGTTAACAAGATAGAACAGCTCAAATACGATTTTCTAATTGCAGAGGACATGCTATTAACAGGAGTAATAGGTCTAGGAATAAGATCTGAAATACTTCACAGATTATTTCCTAGCCACTTTCCAATTATGACAAGAAAAAGTCTATGGGGAATGCATTACCTAACTGCCGGTGAGGATGAATTTATAACAGATGAGTTTTATGAAAATATGCAAAGGACAGAACATAATTGGAATTATGATTATCCTAGGTTTGCCTTCTATAACTTGTTCCTATCAAAGCTTCTTGAAAGCTTCTTTAAAGAATTTAATATATCATTTAATAACCAATTAAGATTTGGATATGCGAATCTATTTTTAAATGAAATATCCACTATTCACAATGATGATATAAGAATTCTCACTGAATGGAAATAGGTGGAGGATAAAGTATGGAGCTACTAAAACAGTATTTTAATGATATTAAACAACTATATGACTATCAGAAAATTGTAATAGAGAATATTAAAGCAAAAAACAATACTCTAGCTATTATTCCTACAGGAGGTGGTAAATCGCTTATTTATCAATTAGGCGCATTATTATTAGAAGGAACTACTATAGTAGTATCACCTTTAAAAGCACTCATGCATGAACAAGTTAATGAACTAAAGGATAGGAGAATTAATGCATTATCAATAAACAGTGATATGGACTTTCAAACACAAAGAGATGTGCTCAGAAATTTATGCGAACTGAGTCCAAAATTGATATATGTATCGCCTGAGCGTTTAAATAATTATTTTTTTAGATCTGCACTAAAGTTTATGAAAAGCAAAATTTCAATGGTAGTAATAGATGAGGCACATTGCATTAGTCAATGGGGATTTGATTTTAGACCAGATTATAATAAAATAAAGCCTTTTTGTGAGTTTTTAAAAGACAATGGCAGTAATCCAGTTATATTAGCATTAACAGCAACCATTAGTGCGCAACCAAGGAAAGATATTATTCATGAATTTAAGATAGCTCAAGATAATATTTTCATTGAGAATAATGTAATAAGAGATAATTTAGAATTGAATTTTCAAAAGGTTGAAAAAGACGCTGATAAGTTAGATCATATAAAGAACTTTATATACTCAAGACAATTAAAAAAAGTATTGGTATATACTTACAGTAGACAAAAGTGTAAAGAACTTTCGGAGAATTTTGATGAAAGCAGCTATTTTCATGCAGAGTTAACACCTGGTGAAAAGCTCAGAACCTATAAAGGATTTAAAGAAGGTAAGATTAAGGTTTTATTTTCAACTACTGCATTTGGTATGGGAATGAATATTCCAGATATAGATGGTGTTATACATTATCAACTTCCTGAATCAATTGAAGAGTATTATCAGCATGTGGGTAGAGGGGCTAGAGATAAGAAAAAATGCTCAAAATGCTATTGTTTGTTTCTATGGTCCGAAAAGAATTTCGAAGTCAAAGCAGATAGAATAAGGAAAAATACAATCAAAGAATCTAATATAGATGAAGCTTTCGACTGGATAAACCCAAAAAGGAAAGTAATATCAAAAGAGATGAACTTTGAGGAAGTTATGAGAAATGATGGATCTTGGGGTACAAATAATCTAAGATTATTGATACCGACTTTTGAAAAGTTCGGTGTATTAGATATGCTAGGTGAAGTAAATGGAAGACCAAAATCAATTGTTTTTAAAAGCAATACGAGTTTCTGGGAAAATGTTATTAATTCACTTGATGGTATAAGAAACTCTTATACAACAGTCGAGAAAAAACTAGGGTATAGAATACAAGATATGATTGATCACATTTATGAACAAGAGCTAAATGGTAATATTAAAAAAATGCCTGCTACAGAAAGGTTACTATTCTTAAGTATAAATCATAGTGACTTACCAGATGGAATAAAGCAAAATATAATTGATGAGAGTTTAAGAATTGAAAGGAATAAGATTGCCTCACTAGATAAGTTGAGAGAATTATGTGATGTAAAGGATAAAGAAAAGTTTATAGCTGAACAGCTTGGAGTTCCTTATAATAAAGGCATTGTATAAAATAAATATAGGAAGAGATTTAGGAAATACGTGCCCACGCTCCGAGATTATTATGTTATGGGCTGCATAACCTAATAACCTCCGCACCTGTGACCTATAACTTTATCTAAGCAGCCAATCTATCAAGTTCAGATGACGGATTCCGTAGTAGTTTGTTCCGACTCCGATTTCATCCAGTGTTAAAAGAACCTTAGGATAATGATCCGGAATTTTCTCCAATGGCTCCAGTT
>JAQUTA010000114.1 GCA_028709965.1 Lutispora sp. | reverse complement strand
CCTAAATTATCACACCTAGGGCTAAAGATATTACCAATACTGTATTTATTATAACAAAATTCTTTACTGCTAAAACAAAAGTCTCCTTTTTGCTCTGGTTTTCATAAAACAGCTTTATATGTCTGTTTAATATTAAATAAGTCCCAAAGGTGATTATACATATTAAGGGCGCAACTCCCCAAGCAATAAGAATTAAAAGTGCTAAATACCCAATATAGTATGATATTTCGAAAACCTTCAAAGCCTTCTCTTTGCCTATATAAATAGGTAAAGTGTATCTATTGTTTTGAATATCATCATCTATATCGCATATGTTATTGGCTAGCATTATATTGCCAATTCCAATAACAGCAGGCAAAGAGATCAAAACAATATAAAGCAATTCTAACAGATTAAATCCAATATTTATAACACCCTCGCTTATACCTAAAGTAATAATACCTTGATCAAATACTTGAATATATACAGCTATAAAAGGAATGAAAAATCCCATAAAACCTCCGGAAAAAACCTCACCGAAAGGGGTTCTAGATATAGGAATAGGTCCATAGGAATAGAGAATTCCAATAATGAAAGATAATCCACCCAATAAAAGCACAATGATATTAGTATTCAAATACAATAAAAATCCAAAAACAGTTGCAATAGACAATAATATAAAAACAACTATTTTGACGCTTTTTTCGCTGAGTTTATCTCTGACAATTGCATTGTGACTCTCATATCCGTATCCATGCTTTATTATAGCTTTTTTATAATCCTGATAATTATTAATAGCTGTCGTAGCCATATCTATGCATAGCAGGGAAATAAGCATCAACAAGAAATTTTTGAGATTAAAAGTGTTAAAGCGATATAGGGTATAAAATGTTCCTAGTAAAAAAGGTATAATGCTTGCTACCTTTGTTTGTATTTCAACCAACTTTAAAAAACTGTTTATATGCATACTAATTTCCCCTCTTTTGCTTATATATCAATCTCCTTATACATTAAATCTAAAGTTGATGATATCTCCATCGTCAACAATATACTCTTTTCCTTCTAAAGTTACTAAACCTTTCTCTTTTGCCTTTTGCATCGAGCCATATTCCTTTAAATGTATGAATTTACATACTTCTGCTCTAATAAAGCCTTTTTCGATGTCGGAATGTATCTTTCCTGCTGCTTTTCTTGCTGTAATACCCTTGTTTATTGTCCATGCTCTCACTTCATCATGCCCAGCAGTAAGGAAGGAAATCAATCCAAGATATTCATAGGTAGTTCTTGAAAGCTTATCTACTCCGGATTCAAAAATGCCTAGATCTTCTATGAACATCTCTCTATCCTCGGGGTCTAATTTAGCAATATCCAACTCCGACTTAATACACAATTGAACTACAGGTGTATTAACGTTTTTTGAGTGCTCTAGAAGTTTTTCCTTCGCGGGGAAATCATCAGCTATAAGCTGGTCTTCGTCAGTATTAACTACTAGTATCATAGGCTTTTCAGATAAGAAGCCAAAGGTTTTAAGATGATCTTTCTCTTCATCACTAAGATTTAAGTTGTGTATCAGAAGTCCATTTTCAAGACCTTCCTTACACTTTTTAAGCACCTCCAGCTCGGCGAGATTTTCTTTTGTAACCTTTTTGGATGTTTGTATTCTTTCTATCCTATTATCAATTACCCCTAAATCAGCAAAAAGCAGCTCCATATTTATGGTCTCTATATCCCTCAAAGGATCAATGCTGCCTTCAACGTGAATAACATCATCAGATTTAAAAGCTCTTATTATATGTATTAAAGCATCAGTTTTTCTTATATTATCCAGAAACTGATTGCCTACCCCTTTGCCTGTGCTGGAACCGCTGACTAAACCAGGAACATCAATAACTTCAATTGTTGCATAGGTCGTTTTTTTAGGTTCGTACATTTGGCTGAGAAAATCAATCCTCTCATCCGGTATTTTTGCTATTCCAAGATTTGCTTCAACTTTACCTGTTGAAAAACCTGCAACCTCTTGATCTGACTCCGTCAATAGATTAAACAAAGTCGTTTTGCCAACTGATGGCAGCCCTATCAATCCAATTTTCATTATAATACGCAGAATTCATTGTACTCATGTTCACAATTATCCCGCTTTTCAACTCCTTCTCTTAAAAATATTAAAAAACAATCGCTATGATTTTTACTTGTATTATATCATACGCTATATGCTATTTGCCATTCAAGCTTTCATCTGATACGATAAAATTATAAAAAAATAGAAAGGAGCATAACAATGGAAAATCTATATAAAGACCCTGAAATATGGGCTAGATTAAACAGACCTGATATAAGTATTGAAGATGCTGATGCAGTAATATTTGGCATTCCTTATGACGAAGGAGTAAGCTTTAGATCTGGTGCGGCTAAAGCTCCGGATGAATTGCGGAAAATTACATATACAATAGATCCTACAACGGAAAGATTCGAGAGCTTTGAAGGCATGAACATATTAGATTTAGGTAACTTCGAAGGTAAAAACATTCCTGAAATAGCTTGTAAAATGGAAGACAGTATAAAAAAATGTATAGAAGCTAAAAAGCTCTTCACTATGATTGGTGGTGATCATTCAACGACCATACCAGTTCTTCAGTGTATAGATAAATCAATTGATGGCAGCTTGGGCATTATACATTTGGATTCACATTTCGACCTCTGTGATGAAATGGACGGAGATATATACTCCCACGGCTGCACACAAAGAAGATCAATAGAGTTGAAGCATACCAAAGGCTTGGATTCCATATTCTTTCTTGGCTTGAGATCCATAGAGCTACAGGAACATGAGTTTATAAAGGATAAAAATATTAACCTGCTCTCAGCAAGAGAAATAAGTGAAATCGGCATTAAAGAAACATGCAAAAGAGTATTAGATAAGATGTCTTTGTTTGATTATATATACATAACAGTTGACATAGACTGTCTTGATCCAGCCTATGCTCCAGGCACAGGCACACCTCAATTTGGAGGACTCACCTCACGTGAGTTATTGGACATGCTATATGAATTTTTCAAGCTACCTATAATAGGCGTGGATATTGTAGAAGTCGCTCCACCCTTAGAAAGTTCATCAATAGCCCTCTTCGCAGCAAGAAAAATTGTCACAGAATGCTGGGGGCATTATATAAGAAAGACAAAAGGCTTTGAGGTTTAAATCCAAAGCCTTTTGCTCAATCCTATTCCTCTAGCTTTGCAAGCGCAGCAGCGAGCTGAGCTGCAACCATTGCATTATTGTACACAAGGGCAATGTTTGATTCCAAGCTCTCTCCACCGGTAATTTCTTTTACTTTTGCAAGAAGGAATGGGGTTGATTCCTTCCCCTTTATTCCCTTTTCATCTGCTTCTTTGACAGCTTGATTGATCGCCTCTGTGATAGTATTATAATCCATTTCATATTGCTCTGGAACCGGATTAGCTACTACAATTCCGCCTCTGAGACTCAGATCCCATTTTGCCTTGAGAGCAGCTGCGAGCTCCTCTGCAGAGTCAACTCTATAGTCAACTTTGTAACCGCTTCTTCTGGTGTAAAAGGCTGGAAAATCATTTGTACCAAAACCAACTACAGGCACTCCTTGGGTTTCTAAGTATTCGAGAGTTAAGCCAATATCAAGTATTGACTTTGCACCTGCACATACCACTGCTACATTGGTGTGTGCTAACTCTTGTAAGTCTGCTGAAATATCGAAGGTTTGCTGAGCTCCTCTATGGACTCCTCCTATACCTCCTGTGGCAAACACCTTCACCCCCGCCAATGCTGCAATAATCATAGTAGATGCTACTGTAGTGGCTCCATCAAGTTTTTTTGCCACTATAAATGGTATATCTCTTCTAGATGTTTTCACAACATTCTCTGCTTTTCCTAGGTATTGGATTTCTTCTTTTGTTAAACCAACCTTGAGCTTTCCCTGAAGAATTGCTATGGTAGCAGGTACAGCTCCGTTTTCTCTGACTATTCTCTCAACACTAAGGGCAGTTTCAACATTTCGGGGATAGGGCATGCCATGGGAAATAATAGTAGATTCTAAGCCAACAATAGCCTTACCCTCTTTAAGCGCTTCCTTTACTTCCGGCTTTATTTCCAAATATCCTTCTAACATAATTCTATCTCCTCCATCTTCGATTTCACTCTTTCAATAGACATACTTGGGTTTATTGTGTCTTCGTGAGAAAGAGTAAGTATTGATGCTGCTATAGCCATTTTCGTGCTTTCCTCTATTCCAATATTATAATAATGTCCATAGGCAAGGGCAGCAATAAAAGCATCTCCTGCTCCGGTTGCATTAGTAACCTTTATTTTAGTAGTCTTTATGTGATTTATATTTTCCCCATCATTGTAAAATACTCCGTTATCGCCTAGGCTTATGAAAACTCTTTTGACTCCTCTTTCCAGAAAATACTCCGAGGCTTTCTTTAAATCATTATCATTTGTTATCTCTATTCCAGTCAACATCTGGGCTTCAATTCTATTTGGCTTAATGGTGTGAAAATATCCGATCAAGTCTTTGATCTTTTTAGCCTTTGTAGTTGACACTGTATCAAGAAAAAAATCTGTTTCTTTGTGTGTTGTAACAATATACTCAATAACTTCTCTAGGAATATTTGTATCGATGATGCAAATCTTTGAATTATCAATAACTTGCCTTTTCTCTTTTATAAAGTCCACCGTCATTTTCTCATAAATTTCCATACTAGATACCGCTGCAGCCATATCTTTGTATTCATCAAGTATAGACAGATATGTAGAGGTTGCCTCACCCTCCAATATCAGGGAATCCTTCATATCTAGTCCTATATTCTTTGCCTCGCCAAGTATCTTGCAGCCGTAAATGTCATCCCCAATAACACTTATGAGCTTTACATAAACCCCAAGCTTCACCAGGTTTTCACCTATATTTCTGCCCACACCACCCAACGATATTTTTATATTTCCCGGGTTAGAGTCACGAGGTATGAAATTTTTATACGGAAAGCCCTGTATGTCCACATTTGCTCCGCCTACAACAGCTATATAGGAATTATTCATAGATTTGGCTCCTTTATTATTAAAAAATATTACATCATAAATTTACTATAAAACCATCACTTAGTCAAAATGAAATTAAACATCAAAATAGTCATCTACCTTATGGTAAATGACTATTTTAGACTGCTTTTACCTGTTGCCTTTAGAGTTTGCATTATTAATTTGTGCTTCAGATGTGTTAGCCAAATCTTTATCGCCTTTTTTCTTTCTGGCTTTTTTACCATCCGGCTGTTTGATTTTTGGCATGTTCATTTCTCCTCACTTTCAAATAATAACTTCATAATTATTATCTGCAGGTCATGGAATATTATTATAAATCTAGCTAACTATTTATTAATAATATTATAGTCTCTTATTTGCCACTGCCCATTTTCTTGAGCAGCTAATTGAGGATACCAATATGTGAATTGTTTTATTTCTTCATGCCAGTGTATATCAGTATCGCATCCCTTAAAAAGACTGCCGTACCAGGCTGCTCTTTGTCATAATATGCTGTAAATCTTTCATCATCAACATACATTTGAGCAAGTCCTGCATGGGCTTCCTTGGTGTAACTTCCCCAAGAGTAATTAAGCCATTGACGATGCAAATCCGCCGCTTTTTGTGCAAGTTCTCCTGCAGGATTACCAGTTGCATACGCTACTTTTAATGTGTGAGTTACATCCTCACATAATTTCTGCCATTCTCTGTATTGTTCCTCTGTCATGCCTTTAATCTTGTTATTTGATTCATTCACCATATCATCGCCATACTTTT
>JAQUTA010000016.1 GCA_028709965.1 Lutispora sp. | reverse complement strand
AGGAGCTTTTGTTAAGAACTCAAACTTCTCCCAATCAGGTAAGAATAATGGAGAAGCAAAAACCTCCTATTAGGGTTATTGTACCTGGCAGAGTTTATAGAGCAGATGAAATTGATGCAACCCATTCACCTATGTTTCATCAAATAGAAGGTTTGGTTGTGGATAAAGGCATTACAATGGCAAACCTTAAAGGAACCTTAGATGTATTTGCCAAGATGCTATATGGTGAGAAGACTCAAACCAAATTTCGTCCTCATCATTTTCCATTCACTGAGCCTAGTGCGGAGATGGATTGTACCTGCTCTGCCTGTGGCGGCGCTGGATGCCGTGTATGTAAATATTCCGGCTGGATTGAAATTTTGGGAGCGGGAATGGTTCATCCAAATGTGCTTGAAAATTGCGGCATAGATCCGGAAATCTATTCCGGATTTGCATTTGGAATGGGATTAGATAGAATATCCATGTTGAAATATGACATTTCCGATTTGAGGCTTATGTTCGAAAACGATAAGAGATTTCTGGATCAGTTTTAGGAGGGGGAATATTAATGCTTGTACCAATAAAATGGCTTAAAGATTATATTGATATTGACATGGATATAAAAGAATTTGCTGATGGAATGACTATGTCAGGATCTATGGTTGAGGCAGTAGAAGAGATAGGGCAGAATATAGATAAGGTTGTTGTGGGAAAAATACTTGAAATCAGCACCCATCCTGATGCAGATAAACTATTGGTTACTAAGGTTGATGTAGGCAGTGAAGTAGTTCAAATAATTACCGGTGCTACAAATATAAGAGAAAATGATTATGTACCCGTTGCACTTCATGGCGCAAATCTGCCTAATGGAACAAAAATAAAAAAGGGTAAGCTTAGAGGTCTTGAGTCCAATGGAATGCTATGCTCACCGGATGAGTTAGGATTAGATGCAGAAAGTCTGCCAAATGGTGCAGACATGGTTGATGGAATATATATCTTAGAGCACGAATATCCATTGGGGAAAGATATCAAAGAAGTATTAGGATTAGATGATAAAATAATTGAATTTGAGATAACTAATAATAGACCAGATTGTTTGAGTATTTTGGGAATAGCTAGAGAGGCAGCTGCAACCTTTGGCTTGAAAATGAAATATCCCAGCATGGAAGTATTAGGAAAGAATGGAGATGTATCCAACTATATTTCTGTTGAAGTAAAGGATGAAGACTTATGTCCTAGATTTGCAGTTAGAGTTATTAAAAATATTAAGATAGATAATTCTCCTTCCTGGATGCAAGAGAGGCTTATAAAAGCTGGAGTAAGACCAATAAATAATATTGTTGATATAACCAATTATGTTATGTTAGAAACAGGTCAGCCAATGCACGCATATAATCTTGATATACTTGAAGATAAAAAGATAATAGTAAGAAGAGCAGAAAAAGATGAGAAGATTGTTACTCTAGATGAAGCAGAAAGAAATCTGGATGATTCAGTATTGGTTATAGCTGATGGCAAGAAGGCAATAGGCATAGCAGGAATAATGGGAGGCTATAACAGTGAAATCGAGGAAGATACTAAAACTATTGCATTTGAATGTGCCAACTTTGACTCAGTTAATGTACGTTTATCATCGAAGAAGTTGGGTTTGAGAACAGAAGCATCCTCAAAATTTGAAAAAGGATTGGATACAGAAATTGTGTCCATTGCTATGAATAGAGCATGTCATCTTATAGAGAGGTTAGATGCTGGAGAAGTGGTAGGGGGGATGATAGACATTTACCCTATTAAGAAAGAAAAGAGATTTTTAACGTTAATGCCCGATAGGGTAAAGTGGCTGCTAGGAGTAGATATTCCAGCTTATAGGATTAAAGAAATGCTCCAATCCCTTGAGTTTGAGGTCACTGTCGAAGAAGGTCTGAAAGTCGGGATACCATCATATAGAGATGACGTTACTATGGAAGCTGATTTGATTGAAGAGATAGCCAGATTATATGGGTATGACAATATCCCTTCCAAATTAATGGATACAACCTTCACACAAGGAGGGAAAGATGCCAAACAGAAAATTCGTGATATTGTAAGAGCTAATATGGAAGCTCAAGGGCTATATGAGGCTTATACCTATTCTTTTGTAAGCCCATCCATATTCAATCAAATAAATCTTAAAGCAGAAAATCCTTTGCGGAAAGCAATAAAAATTATTAACCCACTTGGTGAAGAGCAAAGCATAATGAGGACCACAATAATTCCAAATATGCTTGAGGTTATCAGTCGAAACTATAATAGAAAAATTGGAGAAGGCTGGTTCTATGAGCTATCCAAAGTATATTTGGCTGAAGAGTTGCCACTTAGGGACTTAGCTTACGAGAGAGATACTTTGGCGATAGGAGTTTATGGCAATGCAGATTTTTATGATTTGAAGGGCATTATTGAGAATCTATTGTCTGTTTTAAATATTAATAAGCATAGAGTTCTTCCCTCCAATCATGAAAGTTTTCATCCTGGGAGAACCGCAGAATTATTGATAAATAATAAGAGAATAGGTTATTTGGGAGAAATACATCCAGATGTGTTGGATAATTATGATATTCCTACTAGAGTATATATTGCTGAGTTGGATTTTGAAGAAATATTTATTCAAACCGATTTGGCTATTCAATATAAGCCTCTTCCCAAATATCCTTCTATTGAAAGAGATATAGCGGTGGTAGTTGCAGAGGAAATAACTGCGGGTCAGGTAGAAGAGATAATAAGAAATAAAGGCGGGAAACTTGTTTCTGAGGTGAACCTATTCGATATATATCAAGGTTCACAAATAGAAGAGGGATACAAGAGTATGGCTTATAGCATTGCCTATCGTTCTGATGAGAAAACTCTTAATGAGAAGGATATCGCAAAGATTCATAACAAAATATTAAATTCTTTAGCTAGTCAAGTTGGAGCAACATTGAGGAGTTAATATTATTTGGATGACATGAGTGTTCTATTGCATTCATGTCATCTATTTATAGATAAAAAAGTATATGATGTAATTCCAATACACCTTTGAAGGAAATAGAAGATTTATAAAGAATATATATAGAAATTGCAATAACTCTTAAAGGAGTTGTATTAAATGAACACTAGGAAAAAAGTTGTAGTAAATATTTTTGGCAGCGAGTATACAATTGTTGGCGAAAGCCCTGAAGATTATATAATCTATCTTGCAGAAAAAATCGATGAAACCATGAAAGAGATTGGCAAGAGGAATAGCAAATACAGCACAACTATGATAGCTGTTCTTACCGCTTTAAACATGGCTGATTTCCTTTATAAAGCACAGGAAGAGTTAAGTATTCTGACTGAAGAAAATGAAAAGTTAAAAGCTGAAAGTGCAATTCCTCTCGAAGAATTAGCAGAGCTTCATAAAGAAACGGATGCCCTAAAACAACAATATATGATTACTCAAGGTGATCTTACTAAAGCTCAGATTGATTTAGGAGTAATCAATAATGAGTATAATAATATATTGAAAGAAAATAGGGATATTAAAGTTGAGCTTGATGTTTCAAGATCTACTATGAAGGAGATGCAGAATAAACTTTTTGAAAACCAGATTGAACTTTTGAAAACAAAAAAGGAGTTGGATGAACTTAAAGCGTTAAGACATAATAGAAGCAATAGCAATCAAAATAATACTAACTCGTAACTTAATTTATTTTTTAGGATGTGTTCTTGGTATGAAGATAGAACTGCTTGCTCCTGCAGGCAATTTTGAATCCCTTGTTGCAGCAGTTGAAAGCGGCGCAGATGCCGTGTATTTTGGAGGAACAAAATATAATGCAAGAGCTTCTGCAAATAATTTTGATGAGGATACGTTGGCGAAAGCCGTAAGATACGCTCACATCAGAAATGTTAAGATTTATATAACAGTGAATATTTTGATATCTGATGATGAAATCACTGATGCATTGGAATACATAGAGTTCCTATATAATAATGATGTTGATGGATTAATTGTACAAGATTTGGGTTTGCTTTTTTTGATTAAGAGATATTTTCCTGATATTCCTGTTCACTGCAGCACCCAGATGACCATACATAATAAGGATGGCATAGCTATTTTAAAAAATCTTGGTGCCGATAGGTTTGTGTTGGCTCGAGAGATAAATATAAAAGAAATAAATAACTTAGTAAAGGATACAAATGCTGAAATAGAAATATTTGTTCATGGAGCATTATGCGTATCCTACTCTGGTCAATGCCTTATGAGCAGCCTAATCGGAGGAAGGAGCGGAAACAGAGGTAAGTGTGCCCAACCATGCAGGAAAGCATATTCCATAGTTAATTTGGATAATGATATTTCTTCTAATTCGCCTAATAAAACATATTTGTTGAGTATGAAAGATTTAAATACTATAGAACGGTTAGATGAAATTGTGAAATCTGGTGTCAAGTCCTTAAAAATTGAGGGAAGAATGAAAAGACCGGAATATGTAGCAATAGTTGTGAAGCATTATAAAGATGCTCTGCATCAAATAGAAGCAGAAGAAAATTTGGAAGTTCATGAAGGAATTCAAACAGAATTGGAAAGTGCATTTAATAGAGACTTTACTCAGGGCTTTTTATTTAATGAAAAAAAGTCTGAAATAGTAAATATAATGAAGCCTAGCAATAGAGGTACGCTAGTAGGTAAAGTTCTATGGCAAAAAGGAAATAAGACTGGAATATCTATAGAAAGAGGTTCCCTAAGCAAGGGAGACGGTATTGAAATTATATTAGGCAATGGTATAAGTCTAGGTACCACTATATCTCTTGCTGATATGAATTCAACTGGAACTTTAGTTGTTAATGTTGATGGCAAATTAAATTCAGGATTGCCTGTATATAAGACTTTTGACAAAGCTCTAACTGAAAAAGCAAAAAAGGAATACTTTTTTGAGAATAGGAGAAAAGTAGTCCTTAATCTAGAAATATCTATTAAGTTAGGAAGCCGGATTTACATTAAGATATGGGACTCTCAGGGTAATGCTGTAGAGTTAGAAAGCTCTTATATTGTTGAAAAGGCTAAAAAGGCAGCTATATCTGAAGAAAAAGTGATAGCACAGTTGGAGAAAACCGGCGATACCCCATACATATTTGAGAATATTAAGGTATTAATGGATAATAATATTTATGCTCCCATTAGCGCTCTTAATGATATAAGAAGAGAAGCATTAAAGGCTATGGATCAGGTATTGTCATGTAAAAATAAACGGAGACCATCTCAAATAGGTAAAGCCGAGTTTATATTGGATTTAGGCCAAGAAAGATATGTAGAAGACAATAAAGTCACCTATGGCGCTTCTTTGTGGAAATATGAAAATGTGAAACCTTCTATAGAAGCGGGTATAGATTATATATATTATGGTACCCAAGATAGGCTTCGTGAAGCAGTAGAACTTTGTCATGATAATAATAAAGATATATTATTTATTCTTCCAAATATTATTAAAGACAGAGAAAAAGAAAAGTATTATAAACTTATAGAGCAAAATAACATAGATGGTATAGTTATTTCAAACGTTAGCCAACTTAGCTTTGTAAACATAAAACCTAGTATGAAAGTAGTAGGCAATTACAGCTTGAATGTTTTTAATATGAAAAGTCTGGACGTTTATTTGAATATAGGCGCTCATGTAATATGTCCTTCTATTGAACTTACCTTAAAGCAAATAAAAGCTATGACCAAACATTTTTCAAACTCATTAGAATTAGTTGTATATGGTCAATTACCATTGATGACTATGGAATATTGTCCACTGTTGTCACAAACTGGATGCAAAGGTTGTATGCGACAGACAAATTGTGGTCTAAAAGATGAGAAAGGAGAGATTTTTCCCATCTTTTGCAATGAGGGTAAAACTCAATTGCTCAATAGTCATGTTCTATTTATGGCTGAAGATATGAAGAGGATTATCCAAACAGGTATCAAAAGAATTAGATTGGACTTTTACAGGGAAAAAACGCAGGAGATTAAGGAAATAATTGAGTTATACAAGAATTTCAATAATCAAGGTGAGTTGCTGCAAAATGACCTTATAGAAAAGATTAAAAAGGCTGGACATACAAAAGGTCACTATTTCAGGGGAGTTCAATAAAGGGGGAGTTGCTCTTGGATAAAATCATTAAGATATTGCTTGTGGAAGACGAAGCAAAAATGAGAGAGCTGATAAGGATTGCATTTAGAAAGGAAAATTTTGAAACATATGAAGCGGTTGATGGCAAACAGGCTCTTAATATCTTCAAAAATTTTCATTTTGACGTAATCATTCTAGATATTATGCTTCCCGAGATAGATGGTTGGACTGTTTGCAGAGAAATAAGGAAAAATTCTGATGTACCCATTATTTTATTGACTGCGAGAGGCGAGGAATTTGATAAGCTTTTTGGCTTTGAACTTGGAGCAGATGACTACATTGTGAAACCTTTTAGCCCAAGAGAATTAGTAGCGAGAGTAAAAGTTTTAATGAGAAGAACAGAAAATAAGAGTAAGGATCTATCAAGCCAGTTTGATATTGGAGATATTAACATAAATACACTGTCAAGGGAAGTAAAGGTTGAGGGAAGCTTAATTATTCTAACCAATAAAGAATATGAGCTTTTGCTTTTCCTAACCACCAACCAGAACATTGTTTTTACTCGTGAGCAATTGCTTTTAAAGGTATGGGGATATGAACAATATGGAGACCCTAGAACAGTTGATACTCATGTTAAAAGAATAAGAGAAAAGCTTGGAAACAAAAGTAATTATATTATTACAATTTGGGGAGTAGGATACAAGCTAGAGGTGCCAAAGTGAAGCATAACAGTATAATGGTAAAACTTTGGGCTAGTATAACTTTAATGATTCTTGCTATACTCTTCATGATTATGGTTTTTCAAACTAGGTTTCTTTACACATTCTACTTTAATCAAAAGGTAAAAGAGGTTGAAAAGGTTGGTCAGGACATAGCGAGAGCGTTGGGAAGAAATGAGTATAATTTTAATATACCCTATGTAGAGGCTATAAGAAACGTAAATGATATGATAATTGTAACAGATGATAGTGGAAGGATTGCGCATATTGCTGGAAGCATAGATTATAAGCAAGGCTGGGTTTTTGGGTTAAGGTTTTTAGATAGCATATTGAATGGAGAAAAGATACAAAATAAAAACAAGATGCTCAAGGGGCTTGATTCCCTAATAATTGGTGTTCCAATAAAGAGAACTCAGATTCCTTTATGGGATGTTAAACAAAAACAGTTATTTGGAAATGATATAGAATATGAAGAAATACATGAGATTATTGGTGCAGTTTATATAGTAACTCCTTTAGAAGCTCTAGAGACAACTATTCAAGCAATAAAACTTCAATTCCTATATATATTTATTGGGGCTATTATAATTTCATCGCTGATTGCTCTTTTTTTATCGAAAAGCTTTTCCAATCCATTGATTAGAATAAATGATGCAGCCAAAGAGATTGCCAAAGGCAATTATAATACAAAAATACAGCTTGAATCTAGCGCTGAGATAATTGCATTGGGAGAAACTATCAATAACTTAGCTAAGCAGCTTTCTAGAGTAGAGCAAATTAGAAGAGAGTTTATTGCAAATGTGTCTCATGAACTTCGGACACCTCTAAGCTATTTAAAAGGATATACTGAGATTCTAATCGATGGGTTAGCTGAAACTGATAGCGATAGAGAAAAATACTTGAATATTATTTTAGAAGAATCAGAAAGATTAAGAAAAATGGTGGATGATATATTACATCTTTCTCAGATCGAGGCAGGGTATATACAATTGAAGCTCTCTTCTTTTAGCATGGATGCTGTTATAAAGCGTACTATTGATAAGATATTACCTTTGGCTGCCAAAAGGGATATATCAATAAAGTTTAATAAAATAGATGATGACTTATTACTATGTCTAGCAGATGAAAACAGAATTAAGCAAATATTGATTAATTTATTGACCAACGCTGTTAAACATTCATATAATCATAGCAACATTTTAATAAGCTCATATAGATTGAACGATAGAATATATATTTGTGTGAGAGATTTTGGAGAAGGGATTTCCGAAGAAGATTTATTCTTTATCTGGGATAGATTTTATACTTCCGGAAAGTCAAAAGATAAAAGCATTGAAAGTACAGGTCTTGGCTTATCAATAATAAAAAGCATTATAAACGCACATGGATGCGATATTACTGTGAATAGCGTAGAACAAGAGGGTACGGAATTTTGCTTCTGGTTACCCTCATATACAGAGGCCTAATAGTGATTGACGGGGTGATACTATGAATGAAAAAACATTTCGGGTCTTAGAATATCCTAAAATAATAAAGCTTATTGCTGATGAGACTGTATCAGGTCTTGGGCGCGAAATAGCTATGTCTCTAAAACCAAGCAATAATATATATGAAGTAAAGGAATGGTTGCAAGAAACCAGTGAAGCAGTTGATATAATATTAAAAAGAGGCAGGTTTCCTTTGGAAGGCATATATGATATTAGAACAGCGTTAAGAAAAGCTGAAATAGGTTCAATCTTGGGTATAGATGAGTTACTTTTGACATCCTATACGCTAGGTTCTGCAAGAAAAATCAAAACCTTTATGAAGGAAGACAGAGGCGATAAAGCATATCCTATTATTGAAGACCTTGTAAATCTTCTAAGTGAATATAAGCATATAGAGAACAGTATAAATAGTTCAATTTTGAATGATGAAGAGATATCAGACAATGCAAGTTCTGAGTTGAATTCCATAAGGAGAAAAATTAGAGATAAGAATAGCCAGATAAAAGACAAACTTAATAATATGGTGACCTCCTCTTCACATCAGAAATATCTTCAAGAACAAATTATCACCATGAGAGGTGACAGATATGTATTGCCGGTAAAGCAGGAATATAGGGGAAATGTGCCTGGAATAGTTCATGACCAATCTTCCAGTGGCGTTACATTGTTTATAGAGCCTATGGCAGTGGTTGAACTGAATAATGATTTGAGGCAATTGAAGTTGAAGGAGAAAGATGAAATTGAGAGAATATTGATAAAGCTTTCTGCTCTGATAACTGAAAATTATGATGGAATCAAAACCAATGTAGAGATATTGTCAACTCTTGATTTTATTTTCGCTAAAGCTAAGTTTTCTCTTGAGTATAGATGTTCTGAGCCGATTATTAACACACAGGGTAGAATAAATATAAAAAAAGCAAGGCATCCTCTACTAGATTCTAAGATTGTCGTTCCCATAGACATCAGGGTAGGAGAAGATTTTAACACTTTAGTTATTACAGGACCAAATACGGGGGGAAAGACCGTCACACTAAAAACAACAGGACTTCTAAATCTGATGGCTCAGTCCGGTTTGCATATTCCTGCTGGAGATTATAGCGAAGTTCCTGTTTTTGATCAAGTTTATGCTGATATCGGAGATGAGCAAAGCATAGAACAAAGCCTGAGCACCTTTTCCTCTCACATGAAAAATATTGTATCAATACTAGATAATATTTCAGGAAATTCTCTTGTATTGTTGGATGAACTAGGAGCTGGAACTGACCCAACAGAGGGTGCTGCACTAGCCATGGCAATTTTGGATTTGCTCCATGACAAAAATGTAAAAGCAGTTGCAACTACCCACTACAGTGAATTGAAAATATATGCACTCACTACATCTGGAGTATGCAATGCAAGCGTAGAATTTGACATTGAAACATTGCAACCAACTTATAGATTATCTATTGGAGTTCCTGGAAAATCTAATGCTTTTGAAATATCCAAGAAGCTTGGGCTTGACGATTCAATAGTTGAAAAGGCAAAAGAATTTATTACTAAAGATAAAATTAAGTTTGAGGATGTGATTACTGATCTGGAAGAGAGCAGAAAAAAAGCTGATGAAGAAAAATATACTGCTCAAAGGCTTAGATATGAAGTCGAAAAAGTAAAACAAGAAGCAGATAGACGTTTGGAGAAAATTTTATCGCAAAAAGATAAGATTATTGAAGATGCTAATAGAACTGCAAGGATACTGGTAGAAAAACATAAAGAAGAAATCGATTCACTTATAAAGCAGCTTAGAGATGCTATAGATAAGGAAAATGAAGAAAAAACAAAAGCTATAGAAAAAGCAAGAAGAGATTTCAAATCCATAGAAGATGAAACTGAAAAGTCCTATGGTAAAGGGTTGATTACTAGAACCAATGCTAAACCCCCTGAAAAACTAAAGCTAGGTGATACCGTAAAAATACTGAATTTAAATCAGAGGGGAAATGTAATAACTTTGCCAGACGATAGCGGTAATCTCACTGTCCAGGCAGGAATAATGAAAATTAATGTAAATATCAGTAATCTTCAATTGGAAAAGGATACAAGAGAGGAAATATTAACACAAAGATATGCAAGAATAGAAAAGGCTAAGGCAACCCAGGTTCCTCATCAGCTGGATTTGCGAGGAAAAACTCTAGATGAAACTTTGTTGGACATTGATAAATATTTGGATGATGTATATTTAGCTGGAATTCCCAGCGTAACAATAATTCATGGGAAAGGTACCGGTGTATTGAGATCCGGGGTCAAAGAATTTCTTAAAAATCATACCCATGTAAAATCATTTAGAACAGGAGGCTATAACGAGGGTGGGCTAGGGGCTACCATCGTAGAGATAAAATGAATATTATTGTAAGTGCATGCCTTCTTGGCGCAAATACCAGATATGATGGAAAGAGCAGCTCTACTGAAAAGGTAATATCCTTATTAAAACAACATAACTTAATACCAGTATGTCCAGAGCAGCTTGGGGGTATGCAAACCCCGAGATATCCATCAGAGATTCAGGCAGGAGAGAGTGTAATCAAAAACTCTCAAGGTGAAGATGTTACCTCATGCTTTGTAAAAGGTGCAGAGGAAGCACTTAATTTGGCTTTTTTGTATAAGTGTAAACGAGCGATTCTTAAATCTAAAAGTCCATCATGTGGTAAAGGATTAGTATATGATGGGAGCTTTTCAAGGAGACTAATTGAAGGTAATGGGATATTTGCTCAAATGCTTATAGATAATGGAATAGAGGTTTATACAGAAAAAGATATACCTTATTTTAATGATTAATGCGGCGTTACGCCGCATTAATCATTAAAATAAGACAAGGCAAAGTCCTTAAACATATCAGCTATAGGAGATATTGACCTATTCTGATGATAAACAATATAAAATTCTCTATACAAGTTAAATTCTTTTATTTCAAACGTATTTATCATTCCAAACTTGACATAGTCTTCTGCACTTATTGAAGATACAATAGAAATGCCGAGGCCTAAGCTAACTGCTTGTTTTATAGCTTCGGTGCTGTTCATTTGCGCAACTATATTGATCGATTTTGGATCTATTCCAGCTTTTATAAGATTTTTTTCAAATTCCTTTCTGGTTCCAGATCCGATTTCTCTATAAATGAAATTTTCATTTTTTAGATCTTCCATAGATAGAATATTACCAACGATCTCATCGAATTTCTTATTTTTAGGTGTGATCAATACCATTTTGTCACCTAGTAATTTTTCGTATTTAAGCTTTTCATTTTTGATTGCTGAACCTACAATTCCTATTTCAAAGCTGTTATCCAATAATTCTTCAATAACTTGTTTTGTATCCAATTGTATTAGGTTAAAAAAGATGTTATTAAATTTTTTCTGAAAACCAAGAATAAGCTCGGGTAGTATGTATTGACACGGAACAGTGGAAGCAGCAATTTCCAGTTTACCATAAAATCCTTTTGTGAAGTCGCACAGTGAAGATACTGCTGCATCTCTAGTATTCATTAAATTAAGGGCATATTCGAAAAATATTTTGCCTGCTTCTGTAGGCAAAATATTTTTTGCTGATCTATCAATAAGCTTGGTGCCAATTTCGCTTTCTAAGGAGCTTATATGAGCACTTATAGTTGGTTGAGTCAGGTATACAGCATCAGCAGCTTTCGAAAAGCTTTTATGCCGAACCACATAAATAAATGCTTCAATTTGCTTAAAATCCATTTTAGTAACCCCCATTAGCAGTTAAAATAAACTATTAATTAAATCATACATTGACATTTAGATTAAGTCAAAAGGTAATTGACTATAGTTGCAACAATAATTTGATTATAGAATAAAAGGATAGTATAATATATAATCGTTGAGGAGTGATATAATTGGACGAAAAACACTATATTATTACATTTAATTCAACACACCATGCATTAACATTTGAAAAAGCATCAAAAGAAAATAATATTAAGGCAATAATAATGCCTGTTCCCAGAAACATCGCATCTAGTTGCGGCTTAGCACTTAAATTCAGTCAAGAATATTTTGTTGAATTAATACGCTTGGTTAAGGATAAAGAATTGAATTATGCTGATATTTATAGAATAGAAGACATTGGTAGCAAAAAGGATTATATTAAGATGGATGTGAAGGCGCTGTAGAACTTTTTGCTAATTTAGGGGGTAAGATTTTGAGTAATAAGAAAAAGTTTTTTAAAATATTTTTAGCTAGTTTCTTAATAGCTTTAGCGGTTTTGTATGGAGTATTATATTTATTCTTAAATAGTATCAGTATCAAATCAAGCATAGAAGGAGCTCCAATGCCTAATGAAAGAGTAAATGTATTGGTTATAGGAGTCGCAAAAAATTTGTCGGACACCATTATGCTAGCCAGTTTTGATATGAAAAATGACAAAGTAGATATCCTTTCAATTCCGAGAGATACTTACTATCCTAGAAAAGGTTATAGCCATGCAGCACAGAAAAAGGTAAATGCTGCTTATGGGGCCGGTGGAGCCGATGAACTTGTAAAAGCTGTTACGGGCATTACTAACATGGATATACATTATTATGTTGAATTTGATTATGAAGCGGTAAAAGCTGTTGTAAATGGTCTAGGTGGCATTAAAGTGGAAGTTCCTAACGACATGAACTATGATGATCCTGTTGATGATCTTCATATTCATTTTAAAAAAGGACAAGTGGTGAAAAACGGGGAAGATATAATAAAGCTTTTGCGTTGGAGAAAGAACAACAAGGGTGGAGGATATAAAGAAGGAGATTTAGGGAGAATAAAAATGCAGCAGCAAATCGTTAAGCTTGGTATGGAGAAGGTTATTAGTGGGAATATTGTTGCGAACTTTCTAAAACTGCAAGGTCCGATAAGTAAATACGTCAAAACTAGCATGACACCAAAAGAGATGATGTATTTTGCTAATAATGCAAAAGATGTTAAGTCGGAAAATATATACTTTCACACTTTGCCTGGAAACTCCAAAATTATGGAGGGGCTTTCGTTCTTTGTTATAGATAAGGACAAGCTAACAAAAGATATAAATTTAATTTTAGCGAAAGATTAACTATGGGGTAAACCTCTTAATAAATACTAATTATAGTAATTGGAGGTTTTTTTCATGCTTGGACAGCATATATATTTTATGATAAAATCAAATTGAGAGAACGAGAGGAGTGTTTTAATGAATATAAGAATTGAGAATTCAATCAAAGCTCTTCATAAGAACCACTTTAAAGCCCGCTTTTTTGAAAATTCAGAAACAGCAATAAAAGCACTGTTGCAGGAAATCAAGGATACAGATAAAATTGGAATAGGAGGAAGCATGACTATTACAGAGCTAGAGCTTCCCAAAAAATTAATGGAAAGAGGCAATGAGGTATTCTTTCATTGGCTTGAGACTACTCCTGAAGGTATGGATGAGGCCAGAAAAAATGCTTCAAAGGCAGATGTGTATCTTACAAGTACTAATGCCTTAACAGAAAAAGGACAGTTAGTAAATATTGATGGAGTTGGAAATAGAGTTACTTCAATGATATTTGGTCCTAAAAAGGTATATGTAATATGTGGAATCAATAAGCTTGCAGAAAATTTAGACAAAGCAATGGAGAGAATTAAGGAAAACACTTATAAAAATGCAAGAAGGCTTAACCTAAAAACCCCTTGTGCAATAACAGGAATATGCAATGATTGCGATAGCCCTCAAAGGATGTGCAATGTAACCACTATAATAGAAAAAAAACCTTCAAAAACAGACATAGAAGTTATATTGATTGATGAATCTTTGGGGTATTAATAATAAACAATAATTTGGGGGTGAAATTATGATAAAAAATTTTAACGAACTACTATCTGAAGTAAAAAGAAATAAAACTATGAGACTTGCTGTAGCGGCAGCTCAAGATAAAGATGTGCTTGAAGCTGTAAATTCAGCTATGGACATGAAGCTGATAGAGCCCATATTAGTTGGAGATGAAGTGGTCATTAAGAATATAATGTCGGATATGAATATTTCTGCAGATGATTTCAAAATAATAAATGAGCCGGACTTGATTCAATCTGCTAAGACAGCGGTATCTCTTGTAAGAGAAGGGAAAGCTGATTTCCTGATGAAAGGACTTTTGCAGACTGCTGATATTATGAGAGCTGTTTTGGATAAAGAAAATGGATTGAGAACAGATAGCCTTATAAGTCATGTCATGGTATATCAAACTGCCTCTTATCCTAAACTGATATATTTAACTGATGGAGGAATAAATATTGCTCCTGACTTGGAACAAAAAGTAAAGATATTAGAAAATGCTATTTTGGTATGTAAGGCTATGGGGCTGGATAGAATATATACCGCTGTTCTTGCCGGAGCTGAAACAGTTAATCCCAAAATTCCTGCAACTGTTGACGCCAATGCATTGACCAATATGAAAGATAAGTGGGATGCTATGAATACAGTTGTAGAGGGTCCTGTTGCACTGGATTTGGCAATTAGTAAACAAGCTTGTGAACATAAAGCATATAAAGGAGAGGGAGGAGGGAAAGCGGATATATTATTAGTTCCTTATTATGAAGTAGGAAATGCTCTCGGCAAATCATTGACTTATTTTGCAGATTCAAAATCTGCTGGAGTTATAATGGGAGCTAAAACTCCAATAGTGTTGACATCTAGAGCAGACACTTCTGAGACAAAACTACTTTCCATTGCTTTGGGAAGTATAATAGCGAAAAACATATAATTAAAGGGGGAAATTTCGTGAGGCATTTAATGTCAGGCAATGAAGCTATTGCCAGAGGAGCTTATGAAGCTGGAGTTACTGTGGCGGCAGCGTATCCGGGAACTCCTAGCACAGAAATCTTAGAGAACATAGTAGATTATAAGGATCATATCTATTCTGAATGGGCACCAAATGAGAAAGTAGCTACAGAGGTTGCTATCGGAGCATCAATAGGTGGCGCTCGAAGCTTAGCAGCAATGAAGCATGTTGGCCTTAATGTAGCTGCAGATCCAATTTTTACCTATTCATATCTTGGAGTTAATGCAGGCTTTGTCTTGGTTACTGCTGATGATCCAAGTATGCACAGTTCACAAAATGAACAAGACAATAGATATTATGCAAAATTTTCTAAAATGGCTATGATAGAACCTTCGGATAGTCAGGAATGTAAGGATTTTATGAAGGAAGCTTATAGAATAAGCGAAGAATTTGATACCCCTGTGCTATTCAGAGTAACTACAAGAATTTGTCATAGCAAGAGCCTAGTAGAGTTTGGTGATAGAGAAGAAGTACCCTTTAAGCCATATAGCAGAAATATACCCAAATTTGTTGCAACTCCTGCTAATGCGAAGCTTGCTCATGTCAGAGTGGAGGAAAGACTCAAAGCCTTGGAAGAGTACTCAAATAAATCACCATTAAATAAGGTGGAATACTACGATAAAAAAATAGGAATTATTACCTCAAGCATTGCTTATCAATATGCTAAAGAGGTATTTGGAGATAATGCATCCTATTTGAAGCTTGGATTTACCTACCCGCTGCCAATGCAGCTTATTAAAGAGTTCTCACAAAATGTGGAAGAACTTTACGTAATAGAGGAGCTTGAGCCCTTTATGGAGGAGCAAATAAAAGCAGCAGGTATTAAATGCACAGGTAAGGAACTAATACCTCTCATATACGAACTAAATCCAGAAATAATAGCTAAAGTAATGTTGGACAAGACTTCAGAATCGAAGACCTTAAGCGTAAACCCAGTACCGCGCCCTCCAGTGCTTTGTCCCGGATGCCCTCATAGAGGATTTTTCTATACAATGTCAAAAAAGAAAAATACAGCAATCACCGGAGATATAGGCTGTTATACTCTTGGCGTTTCACAACCTCTTGAAGCTTTAGATACTTGCATATGCATGGGAGCAGGTTTCAGCGCAGGCATGGGAATGTCAAAGGTTTTTGAGGCATCAGGTAGGCAAGGTAAAGTATTTGGTGTAGTTGGCGATTCAACCTTTTTCCATTCTGGAATAACGGGTGCAATTGACATTGTTTACAATAAAGGTAATATGGTACCGGTTGTATTAGACAATAGGATTACAGGCATGACTGGACATCAGCAAAACCCAGGTACCGGAAAGACTTTGATGGGGGAACCTACAACTGAGATTGATGTAGTAGGAGTATTAAAAGCTATTGGCTATAAGACAGTTAAGGTTGTTGATCCTTGTGACTTGAAAGCAATGGAGGATACAGTAAAGGAAGCTGAAGAAGCAACTGAATCTTATGCAATAGTAGCAAAGAGACCATGTGTATTAATAAAAGGTCTGCCCGCACCAAAAACAAAATGTATTGTTGATAAAGATAAATGTAAAAAATGTAAAATGTGTTTGAAAGTAGGTTGCCCTGCAATATTCTTTAAGGATGGTAAATCCTATATTGAGCAATCCATGTGCGTAGGCTGCGAAGTATGCATGCAAGTATGCAAATTTGATGCTATTGGAAGGGTTGGTGAATAAGATGAAAGCTGTAAAAAATATTCTCCTTGTAGGAGTCGGCGGGCAAGGTACAATTTTGGTCAGTAAGGTACTGACTGCAGGTCTGATGAAAGCAGGATATGATGTAAAAATGTCTGAAGTTCATGGCATGGCTCAAAGAGGAGGGAGTGTTACTACCCAAGTAAGATATGGAGATAAAGTATATTCACCAATCATTGGAAGAGGCATGGCTGACATTCTTGTAGCTTTTGAGAAAATGGAAGCAGCTAGATGGATTGAATATTTAAAGCCAGATGGCATTGTAGTAGTAAATAATTATGAGATTCCATCTCTCCCAATTGCCATTGGTAAGGCTGAATATCCTCAAGGCATATTGGAAGCATTGAAAGACAATTTCAAGACTATAGAAATTGATGCTGCAAAAACTGCTATTGATTTGGGTAATATTAAAACTCAGAATGTAGTTCTTCTGGGTGCATTGGTAAAAGCTTTTGAACTTACAGAAGTTGACTGGAAAGAAGTTATTAGAGAAATAATACCTGAAAAAATGCTTGATATAAATATAAAAGCTTTTGAAAAGGGAATGGGATTATAAAATGGGGGAGAGCTTGTGTTCTCCCCTTTTTTAAGGTGTTGCATATGAAAAAGGGTATAGAAAAATTGAATAAAGAGCAATTGGAGGCTGTTAAGCATAATGCAGGTCCTTGCTTGGTTATAGCAGGTCCTGGAACAGGGAAAACAACTGTAATAACCCATAGGGTTATACAGTTGATTAAAGAACATAAGGTATCACCAGGAGAAATTCTTGTAGTAACTTTTACAAAAGCGGCGGCAAAAGAAATGGAATCAAGGTTTTGTAACCTCGAAGGCTATCTAAAAGGATATGATAGAGTAACTTTTGGTACTTTTCATTCAGTATTCTTTAAAATACTCAGAGGATATGATAATTATAAGTTGGAAGATTTGATTGACGAAAAAGAAAAGTATTTGATTATTAAACATATAGTAAAAATCGCTGGTCATGATTTCTTTGAGGACGAGCAGGCAGTTGAATCAATAGTTAATGAAATATCTTATGTCAATAATACTCTGAGTACAATTAGTGATTATAAACCAACTTCAATGGAACAGAAAATATTTCAGCATATTAGAGAGCAATATGAAATATATAAAGACAAAAATGGGAAATATGATTATGATGATATGCTAGTACATTGCTATAACCTGCTTACCAATAATTCGCAGGTTCTAAATAGTATTAGAGAAAGATATAAATATATACTTATTGATGAATTTCAAGATATTAATAAAATTCAATTTGAGACAATGAAAATTATAGCTTTTCCCCGAAACAATGTTTTTGTTGTAGGAGATGATGATCAATCCATATATGGATTCAGAGGTGCTGACCCTCAAATAATGTTTGAGTTTTCCAAAACCTATAAAGCAGCCCCAAAGATAACATTGAAGTATAATTATAGAAGCTACATAGCAATAATAAATTCATCCATGTCATTAATAAATAATAATAAAAACAGGTATGAGAAATACTTTACTACTACTAAAACTATGGGTAGATTTCCTACTGTGGTAAGAGCTGAAGATTTTGAAGAAGAAGCTAAAATAATTAGTGAGAAGATAATTAACTGGGTTAAAAAAGGTGGCAATTACTCAGAATTTGCAGTCATATATAGAACCAATCTCCAATCAAGAGCTTTCATAGACGCCTTTACAATTAGGAATATACCCTATATTTCCTACGATGGATTAGCATCAGTATATAATCATTGGATATTTGCGGATATATTATGCTATTTAAAAGCTGCTATTGGTATTGATAAGAATAATAGCTTATTAAGAATAGTGAACAAACCAAATCGATTTATTGCAAGAAATGTTATAGATAATGCTGTAAAAAAAGATGGAGATATTGTACATAATATTATTAAAACAGAAACTTTAAATGATCTTCAAGTAAGAAGTATGCACCAATTTAAAAACAGTTTGTTAAGAATAAAGGATATGCCCCCAAGTAAAGCAATTAAGTTTATCAGGACTTTTGTAGGATATGAAGAATATATTAGGGATTATGCTTATGCTAAGTCTATCGACGTTAAGCTATTTAAAGAGATATTAGAAGAAATCAATAATTCAGCTGATAGCTTTAAAAATATAAAAGATTATATTGAGCACATAACAAAAATTGTGGAAGCTACACGCTCTAAGAATAAACAAGATAAAAACATCAATAGAGTAGCATTAATGACAATGCATAAGGCGAAAGGACTAGAGTTTAATCAGGTATTTATTTCTGGAGCTGTGGATGGTGTTATTCCATATTCTAAAGAATCAGACTTAACACCTACAGAGCTGGAGGAAGAGAGAAGATTATTTTATGTAGCAATGACAAGAGCAAAGAATGACTTGTATATATTTGTTCCAAAACAAAGATTTTCTCAAAAAACCCCTCCATCAAGATTTCTTGATGAGATTAATGCGTGGTTGAAAGATTATCGAAATACTTTTAAATGTGGAGATAGAATTCATCACAAAGCTTTTGGAGAAGGAGTTATCAGGGAAATTGATAAGGCAGATGATGATTATAAAATAATAGTAGATTTTCAAGGCAACATTAGGAAATTAAACCTTAACATTCTGTTGAAAAATAAAATAATTAGCTTTGAATAATTAAGAATGTCTTGTTTTTCAAGGAGGGAAATATGAAGTATATTAAAGTTATTAGAATTTCGGGCAGTTATTTCGCCAGAGAGTTTGAAAAAAAGGGGAAATCTAGTAAAGCTATTAAAATTAGAGAAGTAGATGAAAAAACCGTTGCAGAACAATTCCTAGGAGGAGATGCTACTGTTAGAGTAATTTTTGAAGACTTAGATAGAGAACCTATAGAGCTATCAAATGAAAGCGATGCGGATAAAATAAAGCGATATTTAGGATCCCATTTTATGGAGAATTTTTAGAAACAATAAGTGAATAATTGTTGCCCTTATTTTAGCAATATAGTAATATTTATATAATAACCATTACTTATAAGGAGGAGTTATAGTGAGTTATAAAGCTGATATTGGCGTTTTTGGTGGTTCTGGTTTCTATTCTCTTTTATCTAATGTTGAAGAAATTAATATAGATACACCCTATGGCAAACCAAGTGATAAAATATCTATTGGTACCATAGGGGGAAAAAAGATAGCTTTCTTGCCTAGACATGGGAGAAATCATTCTTACCCTCCTCATACCATACCTTTTAGGGCAAACTTATACTCTATGAAAATGCTTGGAGTTAAAGGTATAATTGCGCCTACAGCATCTGGCAGCTTGAAAGCAGATATTAAGCCTGGTGATTTTGTAGTATGCGATGACTTTGTAGACAGAACTTGGGGGAGGAAGGATACATATTTTGAAGGGCCTGAGACAAAACATGTTATAGGATCAGAACCTTATGACTTAAAATTGAGGAAGTTAGCAATTGAAGCATGTGAAGAATTAGATATTAAAGTCCACAAAAAAGGTATAGTAGTTGTAATCCAAGGGCCAAGATTCTCTACCAAAGCAGAAAGTCGCTGGTTTAGTAAAATGGGCTGGGATGTGATTAATATGACTCAATATCCTGAATGCATATTGGCAAAAGAACTTGAGATTCCATATATGAACATAGCATTAATTACGGATTATGATGCTGGCTTAGAAGAAAATGAAAGCATTAAGCCGGTTACTGAAGAAGAAGTTCTCAGAGTGTTTAATGATAATAATTATAAGGTAAAAGAATTGATATTACGAATTATTGAAAAAATTGAACTATAACTAATGGAGGATAAATTGAATAACAAAGGGATATTGATAGTATTTGAGGGCATGGATCAATCAGGTAAAGGGACTCAATCTAAAATATTTGTTAAAAAGCTAAAGGAGTTAGGCTATAAAGCAGAGTATATGCATTTTCACGATGTAGATACTCCTTTAGGAAAAGAGATTCAGCTTTTCCTTGAAGGGAAAAGAGATTTTAGCCCATTAGTAAGACAAATGATATTTACTGCTAATCGATACGAAAGGGCAGAATATATTGAAATCATGTTAAGACAAAGTGATTTTGTAATAATCGATAGATATATTCCATCGGGATTAGCGTATGGCATTGCCAATGATTTGGAGTTAAACTGGATGCTTGAACTTGAAAAGAAACTTCCACAACCTGATATAGTAGTTCTAATTGACATTTCATCCAAAACTTCGAGTAGGAGAAAGCATGAAGATAGGAGAGATGTTTACGAAAGAAACTATAGTTTTCTTGATAAAGTAAAGCAGTCTTATCTTGATTTAGCTGATAAGTATAACTATATAGTAATAAATGGAGAGAAAGATTTAAACCTTGTCCAGAAAGAAATTTGGACAAAAGTTTGGGAGAGAATTGAATCTAGTGAAAATAAATGAGTAGAGGTTTGCATTGCAAAACCTCTACTCATTTATTTTAAAAATATTTAAATCACTGACTACTTTAATATTATTTACATCTGGATCTTCAGTTCCTTGTACATATAAATTGGCCTCTTTCAGCGCTTTAACATAATCAATTATATCTTTTGTTATCATTTCACCCGGACATAATATTGGAATACCTGGAGGATAAGCCATTAAAAATTCTGCACT
This sequence comes from Lutispora sp., assembly GCA_028709965.1. Lineage (GTDB taxonomy): Bacteria > Bacillota > Clostridia > Lutisporales > Lutisporaceae > Lutispora. The sequence continues at coordinate 8,335 of JAQUTA010000016.1, read as the reverse complement.
TATTTGGCCCATACTATCGGATAAGGGTACTAACACTGTCATGCTGTTGAAAGCATCCCTTGGTGTTAATACCTGTTCGGGGATATCAGGGACATCAATAATTTCAATCTTTCTTCTTAAAGAGCAGCATTGTACATCGCTGATTTCTTTTAGAGCATTGATAAGCTTATTGATATTTTCCTTGGTATCTCCAAGAGAAAATACGCAAAGGACATTATACAAATCTGACATTTCAGGCTGTATGAAATATTTCTCAGCTAGTATTCTTTCAAGCTCATAACCGCTTAAACCCAAGTCTTTGCAAGTTATGGTAATTTTAGTAGGGTCGAAAGCATAGGCGCCTTTTTTGTTCAATACTTCTTCACCGAAGCAATAATAACCTTCAATGGAATTGATATTCTTTCTAGCATAATTGGCCAACTCAATAGTTTTATCGAGCAGCTCCTTACCCTCAGTTACCATCTGCTTTCTTGCAGCATCAAGAGATGCTAATAAAATATAGGAAGGGCTGGTGGTTTGAAGCAGGCTCAAAACTGTCTTTACTCTATTTACATCTACCAAGCCTTTTCTAACATGAAGCAGCGAACTTTGTGTCATTGAGCCAATTATCTTATGGGTGCTCTGAGAGCATATATCTGCTCCTGCATCCACAGCAGAAATAGGCAGTTTGTTGTTAAAATGTAAATGAGGTCCATGTGCTTCGTCAACTATCAAAGGTATGCCATAGCTATGAACTACTTTAACAATTTTCTCTATATCTGTAGAAACACCATAATAAGTTGGATTTACAATTAGGACAGCTTTTGCATCTGGGTTCTCTTCCAATACACTTTCAACCGTGTCTGGCGTAACATTTAAAGCAACTCCAACAGTGTGATCAATTTCAGGCTGCATATATATAGGATATGCACCGCTTAGAATTATACCTGCCGTAACAGATTTATGGACATTACGAGGTATAATAATTTTATCCCCAGGTCCTACAACGCTCATAATCATGGCTTGTATAGCTCCAGAAGTGCCATGAATCGAAAAGAAAGTATAATCTGCGTTATAGGCATCAGCAGCTAATTCCTGAGCTGATTTTATAGCACCTGTAGGCTTATGGAGGCTATCAACTTGTTTAAAAACGGTTACATCCATTGATAATACATTTGTACCAACAAAATTTCTAAATTCACCCCACATACCTTGCCCTTTTTTATGTCCAGGAACATGAAATGGAATAGTATTATTATTTACATATTCCAAAAGTGCGTCAAATAAAGGTGTTTCTGCTTGATCTAATTTATACAACTTGATTAACACTTCCTTCCCAAGCTATTATTTAGAATTAAAAAAAAGCCCAAACTTCGATGCAATAAGTATAGGCCTTTGCAGAGCGATTTATTGTAGACTTATTTTAGTTCAATAACATTATAGGTTATTAAAATATAAAATGCAATAATTATTTTACAGTTTTTCAACTATGTATTTTTCCATATCTTTGCTCAATAAATCTTTCTATATTTGCTGCAGAATCAGGCTTCTTTAGATATGCGGATAGTTTTCTCATGCTTTCAATTCTTGCTTCATAATGTAGTATTTGATTGATTAAAGGAGGTATTTTTGAGACATCAGATGTAGTTGCTGCAACTCCATAATTTATTAGAAATTCAGCATTATCCGATTCTTGTCCCGGTAGAGGCGAAAATATTATCAAAGGTTTTTCTCTGGATAGTATTTCAGCAGTAGTTACTCCCCCAGGCTTAGTAATAACTAAGTCGGATATTTCTAAAAGTTCATGTATATTATTTATAAAGCCGTAAACAACTAGATGATTTTTTGTATCTAAATTTTTCAACTTAACTTCCAATCTTTCATTGCGTCCTGCAACAGCAATTATTTGGACATCTTTAAGCTTTCTATCCAATTCCTTCACAATTCTATTAATAGAGCCTAGACCAAGACCACCTCCCATGACAAGAATAGTGTTTTTATTTTCAAGCTTTAACTTTTTTATAAGGGTATGTTTATCCATTGTCATAGTGAATTCTTTTCTTATTGGTATACCAAAAGAAAGAATTTTTTGTGGAGAAACACCTAGATCCTCCATGGCATAGCTAAGGCTCTCATGAGGAATAACATAATAATCCGTATAATCATTTATATATGAAGAATGAATATTATAATCAGTAATGATGGTAATCAGAGGACAACTTATTATCTTCTTTTCCTTAATGTTAGAAATAATTGATGCAGGAAAACTATGAGTGCAAAACACTATATCTGGCTCGAAGTTTACAATGGGTTTCTTAAACCACATAGTAGACAACTTATTTGTAATATCATTAATATCAATTATAGGATCTAATTTATTAGTTTTCTCGTAAATTTTACCCCAAGCCTTTGGATAAAACTTCAATATATTTAAATAACTATCCAAGATGACCTTATCCAAAAGTGGGCTAATTAAGCTTATTGTGTTAATAATTTTTACGCTATTATTTGGGTTAGCAGATAAAAATTCATTTCTTATAGTATGTGCCACTTGGTCGTGGCCATTTCCAATAGAAACAGAAAATATTAGAATATTCAATTGTATCACTCCTCATCTAAAATAAGTATATCACATAGTAATAAAAAAAATTCAAAGCCTTTACAAGTATTTATACGACAAAACTTGATGAAAGTTTCATTATGTTTTATAAAAACAAAAAAAATAATTAGTCAAACAACAAAACATTACATTTTTCACTGAAGGAAAAAAAAGTTGTATAAAGAATAATAATACTACTATGGTAATGGAGGGAAAAGGATGCAAGTAAGCTTTGAAACATGTAATAATATTTTGATTATAAAACTTACTGGAGAGCTAGATCATCATAGCTGCAATTATACTAGAGATGAAATTGATAATAAGATTATTGCTAAAAATCCTAAGAATATTATATTTGACATGAGTAATTTAAACTTTATGGATAGCTCTGGAATAGGTGTTATAATTGGGAGATATAAGCTAATAGCTTCGAACGGAGGGAAGGTCGGAATAACCTCGATGAAGCCTCCGATTAAGAGGATCTATGAAATATGTGGTCTAAAAAGAATAATACCTAGCTTCGAAAACAAAAAAGCCGCCATAGAAAAATTATAAAGGAGCGTAAATTAATGAGAATTGACAATGAAATGAAACTTGAGTTTCTAAGCAAATCACAAAATGAAAGCTTCGCAAGATCAGTCGTAGCTGCCTTTGCAGCTCAACTGGATCCTACAATTGAAGAGATTTCTGAGATAAAAACTGCAGTATCAGAAGCTGTTACTAATTGCATTATACATGGGTATGAATATGAGCAAGGCTATGTGACTATAATATGCAAGATAATTGATAATATGGTGGAGATTGAAATAAGCGATAAAGGCAGAGGCATCGAGGATATCGAGATGGCAAGGCAACCCCTATATACAAGTAAACCGGAGCTTGAAAGATCAGGAATGGGCTTTACCGTAATGGAAACATTTATGGATCAGGTTAGTATTTATTCCGAACATGGAAAGGGAACAACCGTGATCATGCGAAAAAGCTTTAAGAAAGATTAAAGAGGTATCCTATGGAATGGTCAGAACTTTCTCAAGAAGCTATTATAGATTTAATTTCAAAATCCCAAAATGGAGATATTGATGCTGAGAGCTATATAGTATCACAAAATTTAGGCTTGGTACGCAGTGTTGTAAAAAGATTTTTAAATAGAGGATGCGAATATGAGGACTTGGTCCAGATAGGAAGCATAGGGTTATTAAAGGCAATAAAGAAGTTTGACAGCTCTTATAATGTTAGATTTTCTACATATGCAATACCTATGATAATAGGTGAGATAAAAAGGTTCCTAAGAGATGATGGAATTATTAAGGTTAGCAGGAGTCTAAAAGAGATAGCTATGAAAGCTAATGCTTATAAAGAAAATATTGAAAAGAGCTTCGGCAGGGAACCTACAATATCTGAACTGGCAGCGGAATTAGATATTGATGCAGAAGATTTAATCATAGCAATGGATTCTGTAAATTCCACTCAATCCTTATATGACATTATTCATCAGGACGATGGCTCACCGGTTCTGTTAATAGATAAAATTCAAAATGAAAACTTAGAAGATATTGATATTATCGATAAAATTACGCTAAAAGAAGTCATCGCAACTTTAGAACCTCGAGAACGCCAAATTATAATGCTTAGGTATTTTAGCGAGAATACCCAATGTCAGGTTGCGGATACCTTGGGAATATCGCAAGTTCAAGTTTCGAGAATTGAAAAAAAGATACTTGAAAAACTAAGAAATAGAATAATTTAAAATTATGAATAGAAATCTCAGAAGTATAGCTTTATGGGATTTTTATTTTTTCAATAGATGAATTAATAAAAATAAATAATAAATACTAAGCATAGAAACATCTTGAGGTGAAATATGAATAAGTTACGTTATTTAATAATTGTTATAGTAATTGGAATAATTTCATACTTTGGATGGATGGTTACAAAAAGCAAGCCTTTAGATCATATCCCTGAAAAGGCTAAGTTGGTAATAGTTTGTAAGTATAAAGAGTTTAGGATTAGAATTTGAGGTGGATGTTATGAAAGCAAATGGTTATTACAGGATAAACAAACTTTTTCTCAATATGGAGCAAGAGGGAGAGAATGAAATAAGATCTGATATTGATGAAAAATTAAGCAAAAATATTATGCAAAAACATGATTAAATAATAAAAAACAAGGAGAAACCAAAACTTTGGTTTCTCCTATTGCTGAGTTAACTTATTGGGATTTCGTCTTTATCTTCGTCTTCGCCTTCATCTTCACCTTCATTCTCAGTATCTTCATATTTTTCTTCGATATCGCCATTTTCTTCAGGTAGTTGAGTTAAGTGTATATCGCATACTGAAGTTGGAGCTTCATATATAGAATCTCCTGGTAATGGTCTTTCGGGGTTTAATGGTTCATATCTTTGAACGAAAACTTTTGATTGTATTGTCGATGGAGGGCAAAACTCCGATGCTAGTTTATTTGATTCAATGCAAACATCCTTGATTACATGTACATCGCATACGCTATCTACTGGAGGCTCTGTACCTTTTATATACATTTCTGAGCGTATTGTAGAACCTCTAGGATCTAAAGCGCAGAGCTCGGAAGGCCTTTTGCCTGACTTTGTACAAATATCTATTGATACATAACCATCAGGTCTCTGAAAGTTCTTTGCAGGTAATTCTTTGTGTATCTCTTGCATGACTGCTTTCCATAGTCTGGCAGGATATGAACCTCCTGTAAAGCTCATAGCCTTTGGATCGTCATGCCCCATCCAAACAGCAGCGGTGTAATAGGGTGTATAGCCGGCAAACCAAGCGTCTTTAAATTCGTTAGTAGTACCAGTTTTTCCTGCCACTGGCATATTGGGAATAGCCGCATTGCCACCAGTACCACTTTTAACAACGTCTTTCATAATATCTACCATCAGATATGCCACTTGTTCGCTTATTACTCTATGCTTTTCAGGAGCGTTATCCAACAAAACATTTCCATGCCTATCTAATACTTTTGTGAAGGATACAGGCCTAATATACACTCCTTTATTGGGAAATACATTATATGCTGCTGCTAATTCTACAGGCTTTATTCCTTTAGTCATGCCACCTAAAGCTAAAGCAGGAAGATTTTTATCGTTAGTCTTTCTATTTAAAAGTTCAACAGTTGAAATTCCAAATTTTTGAAGATACTCGGTTGAACGCGCGACTCCTATATCTTGTACAATCTTAACTGCCACCACATTAAGAGAGTGTTTTACAGCTTCTCTTACAGTTACTAAACCTCTAAATTTTTTATCGTAATTATTAGGAGAATAGTTGCCGAATGTGACGGGAGCATCATCAACAACTGTTGCTGCAGTATATCCATTGTCTAAAGCAGGCGCATAGACTGCTAAAGGTTTAATAGCTGAACCAGGCTGTCTTGGAGATTGAGTAGCTCTATTGAGACCTCTTCTTACTTTAAGGCTTCGTCCACCCATAACAGCCTTTATTTCACCAGTTTTATTATCTATTATAACCATAGCAGCTTCAGGTTGCAGGGTTCCCGTTTCATCCTCTTTGGAGGTTGGAAATAGTTTAGTGTTATTGAAGCTTTCCTCTAATATATTTTGCATTTTAGTATCTATAGTAGAAATTATTTTTAAACCACCGTTGAATACTTTTCTTTCAGCTTCTTCTTTTGAATAGCCTAGTTTGTCCTGAAAAGATTGAATAACATCTTTTATAACCATATCTGCAAAGTAAGTGGTATCAACCTCTTTCTCTATTTTAGCTAGTTTAATCTCTTCCTCTATAGCGTTGCTATATTCATCGTTTGATATCATATTCTGCTTTAACATTTCACCAAGAATTAAATTTTTACGATTCATTGATTTTTCATAATTCAAATATGGTGAATAAGCAGATGGTAAATTTGTTATTCCTGCTATTACAGCTGATTCAGCCAAGCTTAGATCATTTACTTCTTTACCAAAATAATACAGGGCTGCTTCTTTAACTCCTGCTATATTATTACCTCCTAAGCCAATAGTGTTTAGGTAGGCTTCCAAAATTTGTTCTTTCGTAAATTGGCGCTCAAGCTGTATTGCATAATACATTTCTATTATTTTACGTTTCCAGATCTTATCTCTTGTAAGATATATGTTTTTAATCAGCTGTTGAGTAATTGTACTACCACCATGAGCTAGTTTGCCTTGCTTTACATCTTCAATTACTGATCCAACTATACGCTGAGGATCAATGCCATTATGCTTATAAAATCGTTTATCCTCAATAGCGATAAAAGCATCTTGCAATCTTTTGGGAATTTGATCCAGCGTTATAATACTCCTGTTTTCATTAGCATGAAGCTTATCAATAACACGCTCGCTTTCATCAACAATGTAAGTAGTTTGGTCAAGATTAAAAACTTCTTCTGTATCTAATGGCTTCGCACTTTTTATCCATGCATAAGCAGTGCCAAGTGCAATACTGGAACCAATAAAAATTATTAATAACAATACAATTACCGTTATTTTTAAAATTTTGTTCAAAGTTTTCTTTTTCTTTCTAATTTTCCTTTTAGGCTTATCAGAATTTGGTTTATTGTCTTCGGTGCTCATACTATACCTCCTCAGTCATTAAAGAGAACGTTAAGCCATAATTTAATAGGACAATTATATCATATTGATACAATGTTATCAAATAAGGCTTTGAAGCTATTATTTTGACGTATTAAGGCAGAAATAGTTCTAAATAAATAAAATAAATGAAACATTGAACATACTATTTTTTACATATATTTATATGAAGGAAATCATTTATAAAAATGTGGTGGTGTAATAATGAAATGGTACAGTAGCCATTCCCTTAAAAAAAAGAGAAGATTCTTATTTCTTTTTACATTAATAATATTTTTTCTTATATTATATTTTTATATATATTTAGAAAATAATATTGGACCTAAAATTGTTGCAATGTCGGAGATAAAAGCAAGATTATTAGCTACTCAGGCAATTAATGATGCAGTGAGCAAAAAAGTAGCGACTGATGCTTTTGGAAACTTGGTCAATATAAAGACAGATAATATAGGAAAAGTAACAATGGTACAGGCAAATACTGTCGAAATGAACCGCTTGGCTGTAGAGACTTCACTATCGATTCAAAATGAACTTGAAAACATAAAGACACGAGTTGTTTCCATATCAATAGGCAATGTTTTGGGCAGCCAAATTTTTGCTGATACAGGACCTAAATTTAATATTAGAATCCAACCTGCAGGTTCTGTAAATGTTGACTTCATAACTGAGTTCTCGGAAGCAGGAATAAATCAAACAAGATTAAAAATCTACTTAAAAGTAAATACAAAAGTTCAAATAGTAGTTCCTTTTGCAGGAGATAAAATAGACGTATCTACTAATGTTCCGGTTTCAGAAACAATAATAGTAGGAGATGTTCCTGAAAGTTATATTAATCTGCCTCAAGGAAGTGCAAATAAATTTTTAGATTTAGTTCCAACCAAAGATCCTTTTAAAGACTAAATAAAGAATAAGTTATAGCATTAATGAGAATAAAGTAGGAATGTGAAATATGTTTTAGATAAACATTGAATTTAGCAAAAAATTTATATTGTTAAAGTTATCGAATCATGATATATTATAAAAGTCGGTCGAAACAGGTCGACGAAATGGACTTTGAAAACTAAACAGTGTTAAATGATAAATGTAATTCTTTTGAGTAGGATTAAACAAAACTTTAAATGAACTAGGAACTATGAACTAAGAACTAAGAATTTTAGGGT
>JAQUTA010000113.1 GCA_028709965.1 Lutispora sp. | reverse complement strand
TGGAAGGAAAATCAAGGGAAGTTGACTGGAATCGAAACGACCGCCATGAATGGTATGTGCTGTTTAGCATCAATGGTTTTACAGATGAAATGATAAAGCTTGCAGATAGGAGAAAGGATATATTGCTTTGTGAGTGAAGTAAGCCAAATGCTGCCGACGAGGTTATTGTCTATGCTAAACTGCCGAGAGGGCCTCGTGGTTCTATATCCCAACTCCAGTGGGCAATTACTCTCCGGACTGGGCTATTTCATTTAAGAAGGGCGCAGTGAAGCATATCTTCTTCATCGCGGAAACGAAAGGCAGTATGAAATCGACAAAATTTGGTGAAATGACACGCACAGATGAAATTGGAAAAGCGAAGATTTCATGTGCAAAGAAGCTGTTCAATGGGATTTCCACAAGAGGTATTAAGTACCATGATGTGGACAGTTATCAGAGCTTACTTAATGTAATAGAGACGCTTTAAAAAGCCCAAAATTTTGACAAGAGCGCCGAAGTTATGGGCTTAACATGCATAAACAAATTGCTGAAAAAATAAAAGATTTTTGCAGAAAAATTATTCTTTTTGGGAGCGGTATAAAAAGAAAAAAATAGTGTAGCGGGGGAGAATAGTATGAGTATAAGCCCAATAAAACTAATAGGCAATTGGGATGAAGGTTATGCTTTGGATAAACATATTATATCAAGCATACCTATAGGCGAAGATGTATATGGTCACATATAATCTTACTTATTGATGATTTATATAGCACTGGCGTAACATTAAATGAATGTGTTAAAATACTAAAGCAGGATGAAAATTTAAAGAATATTTATGTTCTAACCATGACAAAAACGAGGTGATATATATGAAAGTGTTTATTGCTGGACCTCGAGCCATATCAAAACTCAATAAAAATATTGAAGAAAGATTATATAATATTTATTCCAAAAATATAACCGTTGTTGTAGGTGATGCAAATGGTATAGATAAGGCTGTACAGTCTTACTTTTACAAGCTTAATTATCAAAATGTAAATATTTATGCTACCCAAGGCAAAGCAAGATGTAATATAGGTAATTGGATTGTAGAAAATGTTAAAGTTGAAAGCAAAATTAAAGGGTTTGACTACTATGCTGCAAAAGATTTAAGAATGGCAGAGGTTGCAGACTATGGTTTTATGATATGGAATGGAAAAAGCAAAGGAACTCTTAATAATATTATTAATCTTTTAAAAAGAAATAAGAAAACTTTAATTTACTTTACACCTGAAAGTCAATTCTATTGTTTTAGTAAATTGAATGATTTTGAAAAAATACTTATTAAATGTGAAGAAGAAGCAAAGATACTATTTCAAAGCTTATCTAACGATATAGTGCAATTATCTGTTTCTGAGGAAAAGTCAAGCTATTGCATAAATGAGCAACTAACATTTTAAATTCACATTTATATGTGTAAAAGAGAAAAGGTAAAAGGAAAAAGTGATTATTATTGACGATATATGCACAATAATATATAATGAGCCTAATACAATACAAGGCAATGAAGAGGAAAGCAGAGCAAGCAAGCCATAAGAGAGAAAGATCCGCGGCTGAAAGGTTTTTCAGGCAATAGCTGCTCCAACCCACCTCGGAGCTGTTGACGATAAGTCAAACGGTCAGGCACCGATAAAGGCCTTGAGAGGGCATGGTAACTCATGCTAAATTGGGTGGTACCACGAGCACAACCTTCGTCCCATTATGGAGACGGAGGTTTATTTTTTTGAAAATATAGATTGATTTAAGGAGTGATTTTTCATGGGAAATAAGAAGGAACAGGATTTTGTAAAAGAGATTACACCGATGGAAGAGGATTTTTCTCAATGGTATACGGACGTTATACTAAAAACTGATATGGTAGATTATGCTCCCGTCAAGGGCTGCATGGTCATAAAGCCTTATGGCTATGGGGTGTGGGAAGGGATACAAAGGGTTATGGACAGGAGATTTAAGGAGACAGGGCACAAAAACGCCTATTTTCCACTCCTTATTCCAGAGAGCTTTTTAAAGAAGGAAGCGGATCATTTTGAAGGCTTTGCTCCGGAAGTTTTGTGGGTCACCCACGGTGGCAATGAGGAGTTAGCAGAGAGATTATTTATCAGACCTACATCAGAGACCATGATTTGTACTATGTATTCCAAATGGGTTCAGTCCTATAGGGATCTTCCTGTACTGATTAATCAGTGGTGCAATGTTATAAGATGGGAAAAGACTACCAGGCCATTCCTAAGAACTGCTGAATTCTTGTGGCAGGAGGGTCATACAGTCCATGCAACTGAAGAAGAGGCTCAGGAAGAAACCTTAAAGATGTTGGAGGTATATAGACAGGTAGCAGAAGACGAATTGGCTATGCCTGTACTGCTTGGCCAAAAGAGTGAAAAAGAAAAGTTCGCAGGTGCCAACAAGACCTATACCATGGAAGCCATGATGCATGATGGCAAAGCTTTGCAGGCAGGTACTTCTCACAATTTAGGACAGAATTTTGCTAAGATGTTTGATATACAATACTTAGATAGGGACAGCGTATTGAAATATGGATGGAGCACCTCTTGGGGAACATCTACAAGACTCATAGGCGGCATAATAATGACCCATGGTGATAACAGGGGACTAATGATGCCACCGAGGATTGCACCTACTCAGGTTGTTATCCTTCCAATAGCTTTCCATAAGGAAGGTGTTTTGGATAAAGCTTTTGAAATAAAGAGCGAGCTGGCAAAGACCTTCCGTGTTGAGCTGGATGACAGGGATTCCTACAGCGCAGGTTGGAAGTTCAATCACTGGGAGATGAAGGGTGTACCCCTAAGACTTGAAATAGGACCCAAGGATATAGAAAACAATCAGGTTACTGCAGTGAGAAGAGATACTCTAGAGAAATTCACAATACCTATGGATGGCTTGACTGAAAAGATAGCAGAGATACTTGATGATATCCATCAAACCATGTTTAATATGGCATTAAAAAATAGAGAAGAAAAGACCTATACCACTACAGATTATGAGGAAATAAAGAGGATAATGAAGGAGACTCCCGGCTTTGTTAAGACCATGTGGTGCGGCAGCAGAGAATGTGAAGACAAATTGAAGGAAGAAACTGCAGCCACAATAAGGTGTTTGCCATTTGAGCAGGAGCATTTGGGAGATACATGTCCCTTCTGTGGTAAAAAGGCAGAGCATATGATCTATATAGCGAAAGCGTATTAATAGAACTAAGAGCTCAGAGCTCAGAACTCAGGATTTAGGGAAGGATTTTGGGGTCGAGGTTACGAGAACACTGATTAACACGGATGGTTTCACGGATTCTCACGGATGGTTTTGAGAATTAACATCATGATGCAGACCTATAAGACCAAGACAGAAGCAATTTGATGAAAATAATAAGAATGCAGTGTAAATCAGTGTAGTATTCTGTGCTAATCCGTGTTTCCCGTGACCCCAGACCCAAAAGGAATACCCTAGCCCTCCAAACTCGTAACACGAAACTCGAAACAATCTGTATAAACTGCTTGAAAAGTTTAATAATAAGTAGTAAAATGAAATGAAGTGTATATTATAAATGCTTTGATGGGGAAAAGTAGATGTGACTGCCATATAGAGAACCGGCGGCAGGTGAAAGCCGGTGTGTAAGACATTGAATTCCGTCCCGGAGCAGCCTGCGATGAGCAGGAGCGGTGAAGCCGTTAGATTTTTGAGAGAGCAGCATTATGCTGCTAACTAGGGTGGCAACGCGGATTACCTTTCGTCCCTTTATTGGGGACGGAAGGTTTATTTTTTTACAAAAAATTTTAAGGAGGATAAAATTATGTTGGATATTAGAGAAATCAGAGCCAATGCTGGCGAAGTAATAAGAAAGTTAAAAAGAAGAGGCGGAGAATACAAAATCGAAGAAATACTTGAATTAGATGAAAAGAGAAGGGAACTCTTAGCTACTGTTGAGGAGCTTAAGGCTCAGAGGAACAAGGTATCGGAGGAAATAGCAAAGATTAAAAAAGCAAAAGGCGATGCAGACGCTATGATTTTAGAGATGAAGGCAGTCTCCGATAGAATAAAGGAAGATGACGACAAGGTAAAGGAAATAGAAGAGCAGATTGAAGCAATATTATTGACTATTCCAAATGCTCCCAATGACAGCATACCCGATGGGAAATCCGATGCAGACAATAAGGAAATGAGGAGATGGGGAGAGCCTACAAAGTTTCCCTATGAGCCTAAAGCCCATTGGGATGTAGGAGAGGATTTAGGCATATTGGATTTTGCTACTGCGGGAAAGGTCACCGGTGCAAGATTTACCTTCTATAGAGGCTTAGGAGCTAGGCTTGAGAGAGCGCTAATAAATTTTATGCTGGACACTCATACAGCAAATGGATATATGGAGATACTGCCTCCCTATATGGCAAACAGCAAGAGTATGCAAGGAACAGGTCAGTTGCCAAAATTTGAGGAAGATATGTTCAAGGTAAATAATACAGACTACTACCTAATACCTACAGCTGAGGTTCCCGTAACCAATATCCACAGAGAAGAAATATTAGAAGGGGTTCAGTTCCCAATAAAATATGCTGCCTACAGCGCTTGCTTTAGAGCAGAAGCGGGTTCTGCCGGGAGAGATACAAGAGGGCTCATAAGACAGCATCAGTTTAATAAGGTTGAGCTTGTTAAGTTTGCTCATCCTGATAATTCTTATGAGGAGTTAGAGTCACTGACAAATGACGCAGAAAAGGTTTTACAGCTTTTGGGATTGCCATACAGAGTGGTATGCTTAAGTGCAGGGGATTTAGGATTTTCATCTGCTAAAACCTATGATTTGGAAGTATGGATGCCCAGCTATAACAGGTATGTGGAAATTTCCAGCTGCAGCAACTTCGAGGATTTCCAAGCAAGAAGAGCTGATATAAAATTCAAGGAAAGTGCCAAAGATAAAGCCAGGTTTGTCCACACACTAAACGGCTCGGGTGTTGCAATAGGAAGAACAGTAGCAGCAATATTGGAGAACTACCAGCAAGAAGACGGCAGCGTATTGATACCTGAGGTTTTGAGGCCTTATATGGGCGGTATAGACAAGATAAAGAAGTAACAGCTAATAAAAAACGTTGGTTCTAATACGGTTCCAACGTTTTTTTCTATGCTATGGACGATAATCTCAATAAATGGTATAATTTTCTAAAAGGTTAATGTAATAGATGGGTATTTATATCAGTAATAAAATGGAGGAGAGAATTACTTTGAAACGATGCAGTTGGTGTGGTAGGGATGATCTATACATAAAGTATCATGATGAAGAATGGGGAGTACCATCTTTTGACGATAGAAAGCAATTTGAATTTCTTGTTCTGGAATCTGCCCAAGCAGGGCTGAGTTGGATTACTATTTTGAAAAAAAGAGAGAACTACAGAAAAGCTTATGATAATTTTGATCCTGCATCTGTAGCAAGCTTTGACGAAGAAAAAGTCCAAGAGCTGATGAAGAATGAAGGCATTATAAGAAATGAAAGAAAAATAAGGGCTTCAATAAATAATGCTAGAAAGTTCCTAGAGATTCAACGAGAATTTGGAGGCTTTTGTAATTATATCTGGGGTTTTATAGATAATAAACCAATCATAAACTGCTGGAGCAGTGAATCAGAGATACCCGCCAAGACAGAGCTGTCAGAGAGAATTAGCACAGATATGAAAAAGAGAGGATTTCAGTTTTTGGGGCCGGTAATAATGTATTCTCATATGCAGGCTACAGGCTTGGTAAATGATCATATAAAGGACTGCTTCAGATATAAGCGAATTAAATAGATTAGGAGATTTTTTATCCTATGATATAGATAAATGTATAAAAATGAGATGGCGGAGAGCAAACCTTTACAGGATTCTAACGATGTTTCTTAAAAAAAATAGAGAGGGAGAAGACTATAATGCAGATGAAGGAAATATTGAGGATGGCAAAGATCGATCTGGCAGGAATTCCATGCTTGCATGTAAAACCGAGCTTTGCTGCTGATGAAATATATACGATAATCTATTATCATGGATGGGAGTCAAACAAGGAGAACAACCTTTTTCTTGCCAAAATATTAGCTTTTCATGGATATAATGTGATTTTACCTGATGCTATTCATCATGGTGAGAGAGGGGCTTTAGAAAATTATAATGTAGAAGCGTTGAGATCATATTTCTGGGATGTGATCTTCAACTCAGTAGGTGAGTA
>JAQUTA010000112.1:1600-6215 GCA_028709965.1 Lutispora sp. | reverse complement strand
TTGAAGTCCTTCTCCATAGTTTCACCTCTAATCAACCTATAATACGATATCTATATATCTATATATTCAAATACTACAATATAATAATAACACCTTGATAAAAATATGTCAATATTAAAGTTACGGGTCTGCGAGTTTCGAGTTACGAGAGCTAATATTGTTAGTAATATAGAACATATGCTAAGCAATACTTTAAACAATTCAGTGTAAATCCGTGCCCATTCAGTGTTAATCCGTGGTTACCGTAACCCCAAGACCCATAAGGAATACCCTGGGGCTAATCCTGAGTTCTGAGTTCTGAATCCTGAGTTCTATAAACCGCCTTCAGTCTGTTGATTTTTACACCTCGTTCCATAAATTTTGTTTCATATTCTGTAGGAACATTTTCTGGATCGTTTTCTGAGGCTAAATCGTAAGTGATATCTGTAATGTCCAAATTGGCAGCTTTGAATTCCTCTATGCTGTAATCAAACAGAGGTCTGTTATCTGTTTTAAAAATGATCTGAGCATCATCCTTCAAAAATAGTTTATATTTTTCAAGGAAGCGGACATTTATGAGACGTCTTTTTGCATGCTTAGATTTTGGCCAGGGGTCACAAAAGTTTATAAAAAGGCAATCTACTTCATTTTTGTCAAAGATCTCTTCAATACTTTCAATATTAAAAGGAAGTAAGGCTAGATTATCTATTTTCCTGTCAAGTGCTCTCTTTAGCGCCATATAGATTACTTCAAATTTAGAATCTATTCCAATAAAGTTTTTATTAGGATACCTATGAGCATTTTCAACTATGAATTTTCCCTTGCCAGTCCCTAGCTCCACATACAAAGGTCTATCATTTCCAAAGTATTCTTTCCAGTTTCCTTTTTTCTCTTCAGGTTTAAATATGATTAAATTTTGATTTTGCTTTAATGTTTCCAAGGCTTTGGGCTTTTTTCTTAATCGCATATGATTACCTCCAAATTATCAAGAACATGATATTTATTATATTGATTGAGTTCATTTCTGTCTATAGCAAATACTTTAAAATAGAACTTTACAGAATAATGACAATATTCGCTAAAATTGTTCATGGACAAACTATTCATAATATATCATAATATTGTTAAGGTATATATATACTTATAATAAGTATAAAATTTTTAACGGAGGTGTTTTAATGAAAAAACTCAGTCTGTCTACTAAAATACTAATAGCCTTAATCGTTGGTATTGTAGTAGGTATTTTCTTGCAAGGCTCTCCGAATATCGCCAACAACTATATTAAGCCTTTTGGGACATTATTTTTAAACCTTATTAAACTTATTGTTGTACCTTTAGTATTAGCTTCATTAGTTGTAGGCACAACTGGTCTGGGAGACATAAAGAAAATAGGAAGAATAGGTGGAAAAACTCTCGCTTACTATCTTTTAACTACTGCTTTTGCAGTAATCTTAGGACTTATACTTGCTAATGTATTAAATGTAGGTGCCGGTTATTCTATACCTGTAGATGCAACTGCAGATGTAAAGGAAATACCTAAGTTTGTAGATACCCTTTTGGGCATCATACCTACGAACCCATTAAAGGCACTGGTAGATGGGAATATGCTACAGATTATTGTTTTTGCAATAATGCTAGGTGGCAGTATAATGGCAATTGGAGAAAAAGGGACTCCATTGCAAAGAGGCTTTGAGTCTTTGGCTGAAGTCATGTACAAAATGACAGGCGCTATTATGGAATTTGCACCTTATGGCGTATTTGCTCTCATTACTCCGGTGGTGGCTGTAAATGGACCTAATGTTTTGCTGCCGCTGTTGAAGGTAATCGTCGTTGTGTATCTTGCATGCCTACTTCATATGCTAATAGTATACTCAAGCACATTGAAGGTTCTTGGGAAATTCAATCCGGTAAAGTTTTTCAAAGCTATAGCTCCAGCTCAGGTGGTTTCATTCACTACCGCTAGTAGCAGCGCTACGCTTCCAATAAACATGAAATGTGTAGAAAGTATGGGTGTGCCAAATTCTATAAGCAGCTTTGTGCTTCCCTTGGGTGCTACCATAAATATGGATGGAACTGCATTATATCAGGGCGTTTGTGCATTTTTCATCGCTCAGGTTTATGGCATTGATTTAAGCCTAGGGCAGCAAGTTACAATAATTCTTACAGCTACTTTGGCTTCCATAGGTACTGCAGGCGTTCCCGGAGCGGGACTGATAATGCTTACAATGGTTCTTCAGGCAGTAGGACTTCCTCTTGAAGGCCTGGCTCTTATCGCCGGCATAGACAGAGTATTGGATATGGCAAGAACTACTGTTAATATCACCGGCGATGCTGCTTGTGCAGTAATAATCGCAGCTTCAGAAAACGAGCTAGACAGAGACTATAAAGTTAAGGAAACCGTTAGTATGTAAACTACCGCAGGAGCAATCCTGCGGTGTTTTTTTTACTTTCCTATAAACATTTGGGTATACATATTGCTGCCGTCTTTTGGAGCAATACCCACTCCTAATTCTGTGAAATTAGGATTCATGATGTTCTTTCTATGACCTTCTGAATTCATCCATGCTTGGAAAGCCCTGTCTGCTGTAGAATTTTCTGCA
The DNA here is from genome assembly GCA_028709965.1 of Lutispora sp. GTDB lineage: Bacteria > Bacillota > Clostridia > Lutisporales > Lutisporaceae > Lutispora. Next base: position 3,636 of record JAQUTA010000112.1, on the reverse strand, counting down.
AGATTTTCACCAGCATACATATAGGATATTCCATGGTTTCTCATCATATCAAAGGGTGAGCCATAGGTTGGTGACTGATGGGCGAAATAACCTTTGTCAATCATATCCTTTGATTTCATACGAGCCAGTTTTGTTAAATCATTGTTTGACTTTAGAGCCGGAGCACCAGTTTTTGCTCTCTCCGCATTGCAAAGCTCCAGAATTCTTTTTTCATCAGTAGTCATTACACCGGTTCCGGCAGTATCTTGGCTTGGAGCAGCCGGTGTAGTCGTGCCAGGTGTCGTTCTTGGGCTCATATTTGACCCGGGACCTAAATTGCCGGGGTTTAATGACCAAGGATTAGTTGGAGGATTTGGACCTCCGGGTACTGTTCCGGTTGTTCCATTTGTTGTTGGTGATGGTACGTTTGGAATACGTTTTACTGCAGTTCCTGTAGGATAAGGTTGCACATATTTACTTTGTACGCAACCGATATCTTTTTTGCCCGGTACCTGAACTATATACCAATTGTCAACCTTACCAAAAACATTAAGTTTCTCATTGGAAGTCGCATTACCAATAGTGGAAAAATTTGTTCCAGGTCCTGACTTAATGGCCAAACTTGGAACTGTACATTTGCCGAAGCTTATATCAGCTTTCTCAGAGCTTGCTGATATCCTTCCGTCGAAGTTATTAGCTTTGCTCATATTATTAGAGCGTTGATTACTGGTGTTATTCTGAATGTTGTTTGGACTTTTGTATTGAGTATTTGGAGTTACAATCCTTCTTGTATATTGACCAGTGCAACCGGCAAATACTCCTGAAAGAAGCATTATACATAAAGTAAAAGCGAGAAGTTTCTTGTATCTTATCATAAACAGCCTCCTTTGGATTTCGTGTTGAAAACATGCAAAAAAACAATGCAGCTTTCATATATTTATTTTGCATATATAATTGAAAAATATAAAGGATGGCAAGCATCAAATTAAGGTTCATATGGATTAAAATTCTTTATGCAATCAACGCAAGTATTGTCAAAAAATAAAGGAAAACCGAAAAAAAAATAGAAATATAATAGTAGAAATACTTTACGAAAACAGGAGGCACAAATGTCAATAATATTGCAAGCTTTATTTATTTTTTTTGCTCGAATACTTGATGTTTCAATAGGAACCTTAAGAACCATACTATTAGTCAAGGGAAATAGAAGAATAGCAGCAGTCCTAGGATTTTTTGAAGTGATGATATACCTGGTTGTCTTAGGTAAGGTTGTAGGAAACATGAATAAGCCTATTTTAATAATTGCCTATGGCTTAGGCTATGCATGTGGAAACATTATTGGAGGAAAGATAGAAGAAAAACTATCCTTAGGCAGAGTGTCTGCAGGAGTGGTATTAAAGGAAAAATGCGACGAAGTTGTGCAGAGCCTAAGAGATGAAGGCTTTGGTGTAACAATATTTGAAGGTATGGGTTTAGAAGGGAAGAGCCACATGCTTAATATAATTTTGGAAAGAAGACAGATACAAAAACTTAATAAAGCCATTTATAAAATTGACCCAAACGCATTTATTACAGTAACAGATATACGTTCTTCTGTAGGGGGTCATTTTGTTCCCAAAAAGAAATTCTAGAAGCATTAATTTTTCTTGACATAATAAATTTAAAACCATATAATAGTATTCAAACAAAAGGCAATGACAGGGAGAAGTAATAGAAAGAAACCTCAAAGAGAGCCGGCGGGTGGTGAAAGCCGGAAGGTGAAATCTGTGAAATACACCCTTGAGCTGCAGGCTGAAACATTAGCGTAGGCCTAGACGGAGTCTTCCACCGTTATCTTAGGGAGGGGATATTATTTGTATCCTGTGTTGAGTTGGGCATTTTGCCAATTAGGGTGGTACCGCGAGCCATTCGTCCCTATGTGGATGGATGGCTTTATTATTTTTTGTAGAGAATATATTATGGAGGGATGTTCTTATGGAAAAGAGAAACGTTTTTGATATTTTAAAAGAGAGGGGATTTATTCAACAGATAACCCATGAAGAAGAATTAAGAGAGCT
>JAQUTA010000112.1:0-1500 GCA_028709965.1 Lutispora sp. | reverse complement strand
CCTATGGAGGAAGTCAGAAGATTAGGATCACTTCCCGGCAATGAGATAAATGAAGCTAAGAAAACTCTTGCATTTGAAGTTACAAAGCTTGTTCACGGAGAAGAAGAAGCCAAAAAAGCCAGTGATGCTGCAGAAGCATTGTTTGGTGGAGGCGGAAGCCTTGATTTGGTACCTACTACCGAAGTGGAGCGGGAGCAATTAAAAGATGGTATGAACATCATCGACATATTAATATTGACGGGTCTAGTGCCTTCTAAAGGTGAGGGAAGAAGATTAATCAATCAGGGAGGTCTTATGCTAAATGATGAAAAGGTAGACTCTATTGAACTTACAATTACTGTAGAAGATTTCCAAGACGGGGCATTGATGATGAAAAAAGGGAAGAAGACGTATCACAGAGTAGTTTTGTCTTAAATTGCGATAATTTATGGAGCATACCAAATATATAAGTTACTAAATAAGAATAGGTATCAAATAAATATAAGGTGCCAATGAAGGCACCTTATATTTATACTTAATTTTGAATAATTATTACTTTGCTTGACTTAAAGCTTTTTCTGCAAGAGCCTTGAAGGTCTCTCCAGAATGTGATGCTCCACCTGTCGCATCAACCTTTGCAACATCTTGTGCTGCAATAAGGTCTGTAGCAAATTTTTCATATGCTGCAACTAGATCAACATTTTTGATTTGCTTGAAGTTTGCTTTATAACCCTCATCTTCTGTCTTATTAACAAATGCTTTTGATGAAACTTCATCGTAAGAAGCGGCTGTTATTTTGCCTTCTGCAACTGTGACTGAAACGAAAGGTGTCCATCCTCTTTCATCTTCTTCGCCCATAGCTTTGAAGCTTCCGTCTTTGAGTTTGTCTCCATCTTTTGCTTGGGCTATAGCCTCAGCAGCTAATCCTTTGAAGTTAGTGAAGGAGCCCGTAGCGCCTGAAACAGCGGCAACTTTTTCTGAATCTTGAGCAGCAAGCAAAGCTTCTCCAAACTGCTTGTAAACTGCAACAATATCAACGTTTTTGGCATCTTTGAATGCTTTATGATATTCAGCATCTTCTGATTTGTATAAGCCCCTTACTTCGTCATATTTTACTTCGGAAACTTTACCATCTTTAACTACTACAGTGATCTCAGGCGTCCATCCTCTTTCGTCGGTATCACCCTTTGCTGTATAAGTACCATCTTTGTAAGCAGCCTCATTAGCTGCTGGTGGAGCTGCTGCGGGTTCAGTCTTTGGCGCACATGCTGCAGTCATAGCTACTACTAAGACTACGATAAGCGCTAATGATAATAATTTTTTCATTTTAAATTCCCTTCCCCTTTCGAGAGTTTGTTAATAATTTTACACTTTTATTATAACATAATATAAAAATAAATAAATAGTTTTATTACAAAATATATAGATATTTCATAAATATCATTGGCACTGAAAGTAATATATAATAAGAGATTGAAAAACCTGCTGTATTTGACAAAATATAGTGATATAATGTGAATA
>JAQUTA010000111.1 GCA_028709965.1 Lutispora sp. | reverse complement strand
GGCTTCCGCTTCGCAAAGAGGTGAGGGTATCCACATAGATTATGGACATGTCCTCATTTATCAGACCTGTTTTGCCTTCTTCTATTATTCCCTCTGCCAAATCCCGGATCTCTCCTCTTTCTACCCGAGGGATGGAGTAGGTGTTGATTATATGCATTGTCTTATCTATGACCAAATCTTGGGATCTGGCTAAAGATGCTCCCGTAGCCAATATGGTGCCATCTGAAACAAAGGGTGCAGCAGATGCTCTCCTATCTAAGGAGCCGTCAATGAGCACCAGCTTTGCTCCAAAGGCCAACATTTGCTCACACATCCCCTTAATAGTACGAGAGGAATAGGGACCGGATATTTCTACATAGCCATCTTCCACAACTCTGCCGATTACAACTCTTCCCATGGGGGTATTGTAGTCTGTTACAGAAAATATCTCTATGCCTGCATATTCCGCCTTTATGGCATTTTCCACGGTGGTGATTATGGTACCTTTTTTTACAAAAACCGGTGGCTTCTCAGTCTGGGTGAGCACATCCCGCTTTTCCCCATCCCTGCCGGTGGAGATAAGGGCAATTGGAATGCCCTTGTCTCCAGCCTGAGTGATGATCTCATTTAGGGTGACGGTTTTGCCCGCGTTTTTGTAGGTGCCCACTATGGACACTATTTTGTTGGATGGATAGATAAGATCGATAAGTTTCATTGAAGTATTCCTTTCGGGTAGTTCTTCGGAGTCAGGGGTTACGGCGAACACAGATTTGCACAGAATCTTACACAGATTAGCACGGTTTTTTTGTTATTATATTAGTTCTTCGTTATTCTTTCGTATTCAAATAACTCCAAAGTCAAACCAAAAGTCTGAACCTAATGTATTGTGTCTAATCCTCAAATTGATAGAAGCTAGAGACCAGAACCTAGAAGCTATAATAATTTCCTCCGTGAAAATCCGTGAGATTTCGGTGTTAATCTGTGTTCCCCGTTTCCCTGTTGTCTCTTATTTCTGCCTAAGCTTTGCTCTGTCTTTTCGCAGCATTTCGGTGGGTTCTAGGTTCATTGCATTGCCTTCTAATAGTCCGGCTACGCCGCTGAGTTTGTCTTCTTTAGCTTTTTTGCAGACATCGCAATTGCAGGGGTCTTCAATATATTCGGGCTCTGTATAGGTAGTTATTACACCTTCAAAGTTCCTCAAAATTACTTTTTTCTTGTTCTGTGATATTACATATTGGGGCATTACTGGGGTCTTGCCGCCGCCGCCAGGTGCGTCTACAACAAAGGTAGGTACGCAGAAGCCGGAGGTATGGCCTCTTAAGCCTTCAATTATTTCGATGCCTTTTGAAACAGTTGTTCTGAAGTGCTCTATACCAAAGGATAAATCGCACTGATAAATATAATATGGTCTTACTCTTATCTTAACCAGGTCATGAACAAGCTCTCTCATTGTATGAACGCAATCGTTTACGCCCCTTAAGAGGACAGACTGGTTGCCCAGAGGTATTCCTGCGTCAGCCAGCATTGCACAGGCTTTGGCAGCTTCTGGAGTAACTTCCTTTGGATGGTTGAAATGCATATTGAGCCAGATTGGGTGATACTTCTTCAGCATGTTTACCAATTCTGGAGTTATTCTCTGAGGCATAACCACAGGAGTTCTGGAGCCAAGCCTCACTATTTCTACATGAGGAATTTCTCTAAGTTTTTTGATGATATATTCCAACACATTATCATTTACCAATAAACAATCTCCGCCAGAGAGCAATACGTCTCTTACTACAGGAGTGTTTCTGATATATTCTATAGCCTTGTCTATTTTTTCCATAGGTTGTGCATTATCATTTTGCCCTGCAAATCTTCTTCTGGTGCAGTGCCTGCAGTACATGGAGCACTGGTCAGTGATAAGCAACAGCACTCTGTCCGGGTATCTGTGGGTAAGCCCGGGAACCGGTGAATCTTCATCTTCATGAAGAGGATCCAATTGATCTGCTTCTGCTTTGTGAAGCTCAAAATTGGTAGGAACTGCCTGCTTCCTGATTGGGCAGTTGGGATCATCGGGATCCATTAGGGAAGCATAATAGGGCGTGATAGCCATTCTCAAAGTCTTTAGGCACTCGTGGATGCCTTCTTCTTCTTCAGGAGTAATATTTATTATCTTCTTTAGATCTTCAACTGTAGTAATTCTATTTGAAACCTGCCATTTCCAATCACTCCATTGTTCCGGAGTAACGTTTTTCCACATTTCTATTTCAGTATAATGTCTCATGAAACAACCTCCTATAAAAATATTTTGGATATTCCTTTAGGGTTATGGGTTACGGGGAACACGGAATTACACGGAATCTTGCACAGATTAACACGGCTTTTTATTATTATATTAGTTCTTCGTTATTGTTTTGTATTCAAATAAATTCAAAGTCAAGCTAAAAATCTGAACCTAATGTATTGTATCTAGACCTCAAATTACTAGAAGTTAGAGGCTAATACCTAGAAGCTATAATAATTCCCATCCGTGAAAATCCGTGGATTTTCTGTGTTAATCCGTGTTTCCCGTTCCCTGCGGGACAAAAAGAACCGTCCCCGGTGTCCCGTTTATGCATATAGTTCGGTAAAGACTTTTCTTATGGCTTCGGATTCTCTGAGTATCTGTAGTGTTATGTCTGCGTGGCCTTTTGTATAGCCGTTGCCTATCATCATTGTTACGTCGCTGCCTACGCCTTCGGCTCCTAGGGCTGCTTTGGTGAAGCTGGTAGCCATGCTGAAGAAATATACCAAACCGGTATTTTTTGTGCTAAGTATGCTGGTCATTTCTGTATCTGTTACGTTTACATTGTTGATGGTTATGTCGGCCATTTCTCCGTTTGTATATTCTGCAACCTTGTTCATTACCTCAACAGGCATCTGAGCATTAGCTGAGAAAACTACATCGGCAAAGCCTAACTTCTGAAGTCTCTCTGTGCTTTTTTGGCTGTGGCAAAGTCCAATAACCTTGCCTGTGACTCCGGCTCTCTTCTTAGCTTCGTAGCAGCAGAGCATACCGGATTTGCCGCCGGCACCGATTATAAGCACTGTGTCGCCGGGTTTTACAAGTCTTGCAACCTGAGCAGGAGCTCCTGCAACGTCTAGAGCAGAGAGTACCAATTTCTCCGGCATGTCTGTAGGAATCTTGGAATAAATTCCGCTTTCAAATAATATTGCCTTTCCATCTATGTCAACCTGGTCAATGTCTTTTCTGATTTCCTTTATATTGTCTATTCTAAGAGGTGTGAGTGAAAGTGATACCAAAGTGGCAATTTTGTCTCCTACTTTAAGGTCTATCTTGCCCTCCAAAGCCTCCCCTATTTTTTCTACTATGCCTATAAGCATTCCGCCGGAGCCTGTCACGGGGTTCTGATGCTTGCCTCTATCTGCTACTATGCCCTTCATTATTTCGGCAATCTTCGTTTCATCACCGCCAGCTTGATTTTTAATCTGAGTAAAACTAGCTGAATCTACATTCAGAGTTTGAACATTTATAAGAATCTCATTATCATAGAGCACATCCATGTTGTTATCAATCTTCTTTGCAGGCTGAGGCAATACTCCTTTAGGCTCAATAACCCTATGTGTACCATATTTGCATCCTTTTAGCATATAATACTCCTCCTAATCATTGATAAGTTTTTAACTTACGTATTCCTTATCATTTTACATTATTAATTATATTGCAAAAATTATGCCAGTGTAAAAAAAGGGGCAAATAGCTATGTTTTGCTGATTTGCTCCTTTTGTACTGCCGAAATTCGGGCTCTATATTTTTATGTCATATTTGCTAATTTTATACTGAAGAGTTTGTCGAGGTACCTCGAGTATCTCCGCTGCTCTGGTTATATTGCCTCCTGTTTTTTGCATTGCCCTTAGAATCATAATGCTTTCAACCTTGTTTATAGTTTCTGTCAAAGGTTTTATCTCTGCTCTCTTTTTTCTTGACTTATTTTTAACATAGGTGTCTTGTAGATAATGAGGCAAGGATTTGGGGGTGATCTCATGTCCATCAGTCATATTCATAGCTCCCTCAATGGCATGCTCTAGTTCTCTAACATTGCCATACCAGGGATAGGACATGAAAAACTCCATGGCACTGGCAGTTATCCCTTTAATATTCTTGCCCAGTATCCTATTATACTTTTCTATAAAATACTTGGAAAGAATGGAGATATCATTATATCGCTCCCTGAGAGGGGGCATTCTAAGGGAAATTACGCTGAGTCTATAGAAAAGATCATCTCTGATTGTTCTATTTGCCAAGGCATCCCTAGGATCCGTGTTGATGGCCGTCATGATGCGCACATCTACATGAGTCACCTTGGTGTCTCCCACTCTTCTTACATTGTTGTCTTGCAATACTCTTAGCAGTTTTGCCTGAAGATTGGTGGACATGGAGTTTATTTCATCAAGAAAAAGAGTTCCTCCGCTGGCCAGTTCAAATAAGCCGGGTCTATTCTCCGCTCCGGTGAAGCTCCCTTTGACGGTGCCAAACAGTATGCTTTCCAGCAAAGTATCAGGTATGGCGGCACAGTTTTGAGCGATGAAAGGCTTGTTGCGCCGGGGGCTTGCGTTGTGTATTGCATGAACCAAAAGCTCCTTGCCTGTGCCTGTTTCTCCATAAGCCATTACAGGAGAAGGAGAGTTGGAAACAGACAAGGCATCCTTTTTCAATTTCAGCATAATATCTGTAATGCCTAATATATCTGCAAAATTATAGATAGCTCCGCTGCCATCCTTCTTTCTTGGCAGTCTTGCTTCCTTGAGAAGCTCTGCCTGCAGATCTACAACCTTCTCTGTCAACTTCTTCACTTCTGTGATGTCCTTGGATATTTCCACGGCTCCTATTATTCTTCTGCCGGATTTGATGGGTATGGTGGAATTTATGGTGGTTATGACTTGACCTCTGTAGTTTCTAAAGGACTGCTGGTTATTTAATATGGGATTGCCGTTTCTGATCACGCTCATTATGGTGCTGGTCTCAGCGGTAAGGGATGGGTATATCTCAAGAATATGGCGACCAATAGCCTCCTCTGGATTTATGGCGTCCAGCTCTGCCGCAAATTTGTTGTAGTAGATGATTTTGCCTGAGCTGTCCACAATATGTATGCCATCATCAATGTGGTCCAATATCTCTTCAATATTTTCCTTAAAGAGGGAGTCTATCATTAATTGCACCTCCACATTTTATATAAGCAACTTTCTATTTGCCAGTTTTTCGGCATATAGGGTGTATAATTGGCAGGTATAAATTACCTGCCAATTATATTATAGCATATTATGGTTTTGAGTCAAATATTATAAGTCACTGGTCTTTGGGTATTCCTCTCGGGTTAAGGGAACGGGGAACACGGATTAACACGGAATTTTACACAGATTTTACACAGATTTTCACGGAGACTATCTTATATAAAGATATGGTTACCATGCATAATTCACAACATTGAACGAGACTTCATTCAGAGGGGGATTCAACCCCCGCTGAATGTTAGCCGAGTCCATACAAGGTGAATTGCCCCGCAGGGGCAAGAGAAGGTGCCCTGGGGTACTGGACTTAACCGCCCTTTGAAACCCGCCGCCTATAGAGGCAAGGTGAATTGCCCTGCAAGGGCAAGAGAAGGTGCCCTGGGGTACGGGGGTCTTAGGGCGGATTTGTTCAGTGATAAATAATTTTAGCCGTGCAATTCAGTGCCCTTTCAGTGTCCTTCCGTGGTTTCCGTAGTCCAAGACCCCGTAGCCCTATCCTATTCCTTAATTCTTAGCTCTTAGTTCTTAGCTCTATTAATATTTTTCTATATCAATTTTCTGTACCCATCCTACAGGTTTGTTTAAGAAGTTTTCTCCTACCTTTTTAAACTTCACTGGGTTGTCGCTTACGTAATATCTATACTCTGCTTCACGAGGGTTTTCATTTTTCAGGCCGTTGGAGTTTATCATAAGCTCCAGTACCTTGGCGGTTTCATAGGCTGGATTCACAAGCATGATATCTAATCCCATGACTTCCTTTATAGTGTTTTCCAAAAGGGGATAGTGGGTGCAGGCCATTACCAGAGCATCTATACCGCTGTCTTTGAGGTCATGTAAATACCTTTTGGCAGTGAGTTTTGCTATATCGGTGTCCTGCCAGCCTTCCTCGGCTATAGGAACAAACAAAGGGCAGGCCTTAAGCTGCATATCTACAGTATTATCAATCCTATATATGGCCTTTTCGTAGGCTCCGCTAGAAACGGTGCCCTCAGTGCCTATTATACCAATTTTATTTGTTTTGGTGACTTTGCAGGCAGTGACTGCTCCCGGGTCCACCACTCCCACCA
>JAQUTA010000015.1 GCA_028709965.1 Lutispora sp. | reverse complement strand
TAGCTTTTTTGTATAGAGCTTCTCCCATAGCTTTGCTCATTGCTTCATCCGTGAGCATTACTTTTAACTTTTTACTTAACTCATTACTATCGCCGGCCTTAAATAGATAACCATTTTCTCCATCCTCAATGAGCATGGGAATCCCTCCCACCTTGGACGAGATAGTTGGCTTTTTAAGCCTAGCTCCTTCCAAAAGCACATACGGAAAGCTTTCACTATATGAAGTCAACACATTAATATCAATGACATTTAGAAAGTCATAGGGAGCATCTACAAATCCTATAAAATGAATATTTTGTCCTATTCCAAGCTGCTTGATAAGATTATTCAAAGCAGGCATCTCCTCCGCATTGCCGGTAATCAGAAAATGAATGTTATCATTAGAGGCTAATATGTCGGCAGCAGCTTTTATGAATATTTCATGCCCCTTAACCGGATGCAACCTCGCTAAAATGCCGATAAGCTTTTTATCCTTCAAATGATACAAACCTCTTTTTTCCAGGAAACTCTTTTTGCTTTCATAGCTTATATCTTCATCAAAATCCATACCATTATAAACCGTAAAGATTTTATCCTTCGGGAAGCCTCTGCTAATCAGCATTTCTCTGAAGCTTTCGGATACAGCTATAAAGTAATCAAATCTCTTTAAAGCAAAAATATTTAAATTAGTAAATATTATATGCTTGTACAAATTGCCTTTAAAATCTAGCATGAAATCGCTATGTATAGTGGTAACACAAGGTATGGTTAACTTCCTCTTGATAAATCTGGTAATGAAATTAGCTCTAGCACCATGAGAATGTATCAATGTGAAGCCTTCATCTCTTATAATTTTTATTAATGTATCAATGACTTTCAAATCGTATCTGCGCTGTTGTGGAAGGACCTGTATATCAATGCCCATATCTCTAGCCTCTTGGGCAAAGGGACCTTCTATAAAACATATTATCTTTACGGTTAGGTTTTTTTGCAGTTCTTTAACCAATGTTAGAACATGAGTCTTTGCTCCGCCTACATCACCACCGCTAATTAAGTGCAGCACCTTTTTCACTATCTTCTATCCTCCTAACCGGGTCAACCCCTGCATTTTGAAAATGAGCAACTTCCTTTTTTATTCTTAAGCCTTTGAAATAGGCCGGTATCATAAAATATATGCTGTACATCTGCCTGAAGGATGCAGAAATCCGATTGTCCCTATTATACTTATTATAAGCAATCTCATAGGATTCTAACTCCACTATCCTGAATAGCTCAGCGCCTTCCTCGACTCCTGTGAGGATTCTATTCAGCCTATTCATAGCAAATATTGATTCAAAGCTCATGGTTTGAGAGCTATAAAAGTCTAAAGCATCACTCTTTGCCTTCAAATATCCACTGCAGTCCATATAATGGGTTATTCCGTGTACGCTTATAGGTGAATTGATCTCATAGCAATATGTGTCAAATTCTTTGTGGTTCTTCAACTTCTTCATCGAAGCAAGATATATGCCGCTTACAGCAGTGTGATCCTTGTGCCCATCTAGAAAATATGGAATCAAAACCGCATCGGGCTTGTAATCTTCTATTGCTTGGGCTACTTTATCTGCTGCTTCTTTATCGTCAGGTTCTAAGGAACCATCAGAACATCCCAGAAATATGGGTTCTTCCATGTTCAGATGCTCTGTAAGTCTTATAGCCTCTGCTTTTCTTATTTCAATCATTGCTTCCGGAGTCAATTGATCACTAAGGCTCTTAGATCCATCAGTAATGTATATACACTTCACAAGTCCTCCTGCTTCTAAAGTTTTCTTTATCAGACAACCGCAGCCCAATATCTCATCATCCTGATGAGGAGAAAGTATCAAAAGCTTTTTACCTTCAAATTCAATTTTTTTAATGCCTTTAGCTTTCCCTTTTACAAGATGTAAATACAGTTCCAATACCATATTATTTATAACTTTTACAGGTTTAGCAAGCAACTTTTTTATTATATTTTTCATATTGTTAATATACACCCCCAGAGCTAGCTTAAATATAATCTGAATCTCCTATTGTAATATACCAATTCTTGTTATCATAAACAAAATCCCCCACAGCCTTTACCGTCTCTCCCACAGGCAGAACAGCCAACACCGATGGCGATCTTAATTGCAAGTAAGCCCATTTCGACAGGATTTCAGAATAAAACCATTCTTTTATCATCCAGCAAGAGATAGCACAGGCACCATTTGCCTTAAGGTATCTCTCCGCCTCAGTAATAAGCTCTATTGACGCATCTTTATGATCTTTGCTGCACATCAAATCCACAATATGACCTAGCAGTATATTTTCTCCACTCTTGCCGGTTTTCTCTTCCATAGCAGCAATGATATAACCTATAATTTCATTATTGCTATACGCTGCAAAAGCCTTATACTTATTAGGGCTGCTTAAATATCTCCAATTAAGGTATTTAGAGCTGCGTTCAACAGCGATGGGATAATCCTTTTTAACCTTATCCCAGTAAGCATCTAAGCTCTGGTCGAACCACTCTATCTCTCTAACATCGTATTTGTGAGCCTTTTTTATTGATATGGTTTTTGCTTTCCTATAAAGATCTAAGAGAATCCCTCCAACCAGCTTGACCACCTTATTACCGGTAAACATACCCGCAGCTTCTCTACCTTTTAGTATTTTTATATATTGAGGGATATCGCAAACTCTTTTGATATTAATCTTATTAATGGATGCCAGATAAGCGGCCTCATTAGGAAAATTAAATCTTAGCTGTATATCTTCCTTTTTCATATCTTCAATAGCTTCCATAGCCATATTCTCAAAGATACTCATCTTACGATAATTTTTATCTACCATTGCATCAACGGACTGGCCTGCGGAAATGCTTTCTCCAAAAAAGTTTACTCTGAAATTCCAAATACTAGAGAGGCCTATAGTTTTGTCTCCACTAACAGCAATCTTAACTATAGATTTTCCCTGTGGGTTATCTATATTCTTCCACTTAAAATACTGGGGATCTATATCCTTGCCAAACACATCTTTGAATAATCCGGATACCTCTTGCCAGTTACTTTCTTCGTAGTCCTTAATAATATAATTCGGGTTCAATAAATCTCACCCCTAACTTCATCTATTAGTTTATCTTTAATATTATAGCATATATGAGAAGGTATAGACATAATAAAAAAGAGCCTTCATTCCTCATTGATTATTTTAGATAAAATAATAATGAAGGTATAAAGGCTTTTTTGCATAGTTTAGAAGAATCGTCTCCAATGCTTCTTATACATTAATGCTGACGAATTTGAAGCTATTTACATCGAAAAGTCCTATATCCGTGAGCTTTATCTCTGGGATTACTGGCAATGCTAAGAAAGATAGCGTCATGGATGGATCATAAACTTTATTAACTCCCATTTTATAGGCTGTCTCGTTTAGACCCGCCAAAACTCTTTCCACTTCCTCTATGGAGCTATCGCTCATAAGTCCTGCTATGGGCAAGCTTAAATGTTTGATAATTTCTCCTTCGGAAGCAATGGCAACACCACCGCCTATTTCTTTTAGTTTTTCTACTGCTTCTTTCATATCTCTGTCATTATCACCGATTACTACTATATTATGAGAATCGTGAGCTATAGAAGAAGCAATGGCACCATTTTTTAGCCCCAATCCTAACACAAGACCAAGACCGATATTTCCGGTAGCATTATGTCTTTCTATTACGGCAATCTTAAGCAATTCTTCTCCTTCTTTAGTAAAATATTTATCATCCTTCTTAATCACTTCTTTAATCAATGCTCTTGTTAATAAGGAGTTTGGAACTAAACCAATTATTCTTAATTGACCACTATCATTTTTTATCTGGAAGCTATCCTCTTCCAATTCTTTTATATTTACTGAATTTCTCATTTTTGAGTCGTTTATAGAAAATATATCGAATAGAGCTTTATTGTTTTCGGCTATCAACTTGCCGTTTTTATACACCTGATATATATCGATGCTTTCTAAATCATTGAGAATCAGCAAATCCGCCTTATATCCGGGAGCTACGCCTCCTACTCTATGAAGATTATAGCAGCGGGCAACATTGATGGTAGCCATTTGAATAGCCAAAACCGGATCTATACCATTTTTTATTGCCAATCTTACATTATTATTAATATGCCCTTGCTTTAAGATATCTTCCGGATGACGGTCATCGGTGCAAAACATGCACCTGTTTATACTGCTGTTATTCATTGCCGGAAGCAAATCTACCAGATTCTTAGCCGCTGAACCTTCCCTAAGCATTATGTGCATTCCTAATCTTAGCCTCTCCACTGCTTCTTCCGGAGCTGTACATTCATGCTCTGTTCTTACGCCTGAAGCTGTATAGGCATTTAGCTCTCTGCCTCTTAAGTTAGGTCCATGACCATCAATAAGTTTGCCTGCGTTTTGACAAAGCACTATTTTATTTATAATGGATTTTTCGCAGTTTATAACATTTTCAAAATCCATTAGTTCTCCTAATCCTAATACCCGTGGATGATTTATTAACTCAAGTAAATCCTCAGCCTTAAGTATGCTTCCTGAGTTTTCATAGGGAGTCGCCGGCACACATGAAGGCAGCATGATATATACATCAAGGGGCAAATTTTCAGTCCCCTCCAGCATATATTTGATTCCTGCTATGCCTTTGACATTTGCAATTTCATGGGGATCTGCTATTATTCCCGTGGTGCCCCTTACTGCAACTGCCTTTGCAAATTCTCCCGGAGTAACCATAGTAGATTCTATATGCATGTGCGAATCCATAAAGCCGGGGCATAGATACTTATCCTTCATGTCATATTCCTCTGCACCCTCATACTCCCCTATGCCTGCTATATATCCATCATGCACTGCTACATCCGCCTTTATTATTTCCCCTGTAAATACATTTACAATATTAATGTTTTTAAATACCAGCTGCGCCTTTGCTCTTCCTGCTGCTACGTCTATTAATGCTGTTATTATCTCTCTCATCAAAGCTACTTCCTTTCTATAAGATTACTCTTATCTAATTCTTGGATTTTCTTTACAATATAATCCGGACTTGCAGGAAGTTTTGTAACTCTAATACCCACCGCATCATGTATGGCATTTAATATAGCAGGCATTGCTGCTAGCATAACCGGCTCGCCAATGCCCTTGGCACCATAGGGTCCTGTTGATTCTTCATCTTCTACAATAATACTGCAAATATCAGGCATATCCATTGAAGTAGGGATAATATATTTTGAAAAGTTATTATTTTTGATAATACCTTGATTTAAATTTAAGTCCTCATAAAGAGTCCAGCTCATACCCATGGCAAAGCCTCCTTCTATTTGCCCCTC
The DNA here is from genome assembly GCA_028709965.1 of Lutispora sp. Lineage (GTDB taxonomy): Bacteria > Bacillota > Clostridia > Lutisporales > Lutisporaceae > Lutispora. Next base: position 25,639 of record JAQUTA010000015.1, on the reverse strand, counting down.
AATCAATACTGGATTTATTGCTTTGCCCACGTCCTGTGCACAATATGCATTGAGCACCTCTATCCTCCCAGTCTCAGTGTCAACCTCAACCTCCACAGCATAGCAAGAAAATGTATAAGGCCAATAGGGTGATCCCTGCCCATTTTCCTCATCCATAGTAGAGGTACAAGCAGTAAAGGAATCCCGAGCTTTTAGAATTATTGCTTGGGCTCTTGAAGCTTCGTATATTTCTTTCATGGTAAGTATTTCATCGGGTAGACCCTTTACTCTTTTATGATTCTCTTCAACTTTCTTAATCATTTCTTTCAATTTAATACATGCTAAACGTACCCCATTGCCTGTATTATAGGTTTGTCGGCTTGCTGCTGCTGTTCCTGCATCTGGGGTGCAGCAAGTATCCTCGCAAACTAAAACTATGCTATCTAAATCTACTCCCATTACCTCTGCCGCAATCTGTGACAATACAGTTTTAGCCCCCTGACCTACTTCTGTAGCTCCTGTATAGACCACTATCTTTCCTTGACAATTTAGCTCCACTTCACAATTAGATACATCAGGGAATCCATTGCCATAACCGGTACCATAAAATGTTGCCCCTATACCTTTGCCTCTTTTTTTCATATGCTCACCCCCGTAGAGATGTTATAACCTATTTTCTCTGCTGCTATTTTTATCAGTTTACCCAGTGGTATTGACCCCTCTATTATTTGCCCTGTAGCTGTTTTGCTGCCTATCCTAAAGCAGTTTTTCAGTCTAAAGTCTATTGGATTAATATTTAATCTATTTGCTATTTCATCGATTTGCTGTTCATAAGCCATAGGCACTTGCGCTGCTCCAAATCCTCTCATAGCACCCGTATAGGGGTTGTTTGTATAAACCGCATAGCAATCAACTTTTACATTGGGTATGAGGTAGGGACCTGTGGCATGCACTCCGGCTTTTCTCAGAATATTTATTGCCCAGGATGCATGAGCTCCCGCATCCCCAATTATTTCAGCCTCCATAGCCATCAAGGTGCCATCCTTCTTAGCCCCTGTTTTATAATGCATGTAAAAAGGATGTCTTTTGGAATGGGCTATAAAGGATTCCTCTCTAGAGTAAATTGTTTTAACAGGTCTTTTTAATTTATAGGATGCCAAAGCCAAATGAATCTGCAAAGTTATATCCTCTCTGCCGCCAAATGCTCCTCCCACTGCAGAGGTTATTATTCTTATGCTTTCTTGTGGAAGGTTTAGTGCTTGTGCAATTTCTTCCCTGTCATAATGAGGATATTGAGTTGCAACAATGAGATTTACGCTGCCCTTTTCATCAACATATGCTACCCCAGCCTCTGGCTGTAAAAAGCTATGCTCTACCATAGAGGTTTCATAATTATTTTCTACAATTATATCAGAATTCATAAAGCCTTCTTCTATATTTCCATCTCTCAATTTATAATGAAATATCAAGTTGTCTTTGCCTTTATGAACCTTTGAAGCGTCATCCTTCATGGCTTCCCTTGGGTCAAATACTCCAGTAAACTCTTTAAATTCAATACTAATCATTTTTGCAGCTTCCTTTGCTGCTTCATAGCTTCTTGCCACTACGAAAGCTATGGGCTCTCCAATCCTTCTTACTTTTTTTTTGCAAAACACTTCCTGATCCTTTATAATGACTCCATGGTGATTATTGCCTATTATATCATCTGCAGTAAAAATATAAAGCACCCCAGGATGCTTTTGAGCTTGGCTTTTATCAACTCTGATCTCGCCGCAGGGAATGGTAGATCTTACAGTATATCCATAGACCATATTGTCCATATAAATATCTCCTGGATATAAAGCTTTGCCCATAACCTTATCCTTTGCATCTACTCTTTTTTCACTTTTCCCTATGGTGTTAAGATTTTTAGTCATCGTTCTCCGCCTCCTTCATTTTCTCTGAGGCTCTTTGTATTGCTTTCTCTATTTTTTTATACCCAGTGCATCTGCATAAATTTCCTGAAATAGCTCTTTTTATATACTCTTTATCAGGACCGCAGTTTTTATCTAATAAAGCCTTTGCTGAAAGCACCATGCCAGGTATACAATAGCCGCATTGCACTGCTCCCTCTTCTATAAATGCCTGCTGTATGGGATGAATATTATTCTCGTCCCCCAAGCCTTCTATAGTGGTTATGTGAGCTCCTTCAATTTGCCCTAGAAGAACAAGGCATGAATTAGCTGTTTTACCATCGATTATTACTGTGCAGGCGCCACATTCTCCCTGGCTGCAACCTTCCTTAGTACCAGTCAGCCTAAGCTCATCTCTCAAAAAATCAATAAGTCTCATGCTTAGATCAGCATCAATAGATAAATACTTGTTATTTAATGTGAAGCATATTTTTTCTTTCATATATCGCTACCTCCACTCATATAAAGCTGATCATTACCATACTTTTCTGCTGCACTATAGCAAGCTTCTTTGAAAACAGTCTTTACTGCGACTCTCTTATAGGGCATGGAAGCCCTCGTTCCAAGCCTTTCTGACACTTCTTGGGATAGAAGGTCTGCTGCTTTGTCTATATTTTGCTTATTATAAATTACACCCTTTAGAAAGCTTTCTACTTTTTCTTCCTTTGTTGCTTTTATACCAAGACTTCCCGTATATATGCAAATATTATCAATTATATCCTCATCTAATCTAATTTTAACTGCACAGGATATGGTGGATATGGACATGGCATTTCTCTTGCCTAGCTTAGAAAATCCACAGCCTTCATTTTCTCCTAAAGAGCCAAACTCTATTAACTTCAAAATTTCATCGCTATTTAACCGAACCTTGCCTTTATCATTTATAAAATTCGCTAGGAGTACCTCCCTTATGCCTCTTTGGCTTATAATTATGCATTTAGCTCCTAAGGACATTAATAAAGGTATGCTATCTGCAGCTGGTGCAGCATTGCAGATGTTTCCACCTATGGTTGCCCTATTTTGTATTTGAACAGCCCCTATCATCATTGCCATATCTGTAAAGCAAGGCAGTTTTTCTTTTATATACTTGTTCTCAATAATATCTGTAAAGGTAACGGCTGATCCTATGCTTATCATTTCTTTTTCAATCCTTAATTCTTTCAACTCGGATAAGCTGCTTATATCCACTAAATAGCTTGGCTTTTCATTTCGGTTTCTAAGCTCAATGATTAAATCTGTTCCACCAGCAATAATTCTTCCGTCATTATAGCCCATTAGTTCGACTGCCTCATTTAATGTGCTGGGTTTATATAGCTTTATATTCATATATATACCCCCCAACACTATGAATAACTAATTCTGTTTATTTTGCTTTTGCTAATTTGCCTGATAATCAATCGATTGCAATTATTTTTTATTTCTTCTTCATTTAATGTTTTTAGCTTTCTATCTTCCATTAAAATTTTACCGTCAACAATGGTCGTATCTACGTCAGAAGCCTTTGCCGAATATACAATTTGTGATATCAGATTAACTTCCTTAGATGGTATGCTATGAATATGATCTAAATTCAATATAGCCAAATCCGCCTTCTTTCCAGCTTCTATGCTGCCAATCTCATCTATTAAGCCCACTGCTTTGGCTCCGCCTAAGGTAGCAAGCTCAAAAACAGTCTCTGCAGGCATAATAGTAGGATCCAATCGCCTTCCTTTTTGAATCAATGCTGCTGTTCTCATTTCATTAAACATATCTAAATTGTTGTTGCAAGGTGCACCGTCTGCTCCAATAGATACATCAATGCCCATTTTTATCATTTCTGGTATTTTAGCAATGCCGGATGCTAATTTTAAATTAGAATTTGGACAGTGAGCAACCTTTGTCCCTGTCTGTGCTATAATTCTCATTTCATCATCGTCTACCCATATGCAGTGTGCAAGAATAAGATTTGGACCTGTAAGTCCTATCTTTTCCAAATAGGCAATGTTTTTCATTCCCCTATCTTTCATAACAAATTCAATTTCGCCAAGATTTTCAGAAGCATGGGTATGAATCATAACGTTGTTTTCTTTGGCTAAATCCCTAACTCGAATTAATAGTTCCTCAGTACAAGAAACAACAAATCTTGGAGCAAAGGCATATCTTATTCTTCCATTATCCTTCATATGCCATTTATTTAATAAGTAGAGGCTTTCCTCAATAGAATCCTCCATGGTCTCCATTAAAGATAAGGGGACCTCCATACCATAATTCATCATACACTTTCCGGTTATTGCTCTTATGCCTGCCTCATAAATAGCATTTATCGCATTATCTGTATGATGTACAGTTTCCATATCAACTATTGTAGTTGTACCACCCTTGACTAACTCTGCCATACCAAGCTTTGCAGAATAATAGTTAGATTCATCATCGTGGGAACCTTCTAATGGCCATATTATTTTCTTCAGCCAATCCATAAGTTCCAAATCATCGCCCTGTCCTCTAAATAGGGTCTGTGTAAGGTGTATATGGGATTGTATAAGACCTGGAATTATAACCTTGCCATAAGCATTTATTTTTCTATCTGCATTTAAATCAGGATTATGACCGACAAACTGTATATTGCCATCTTCGATTAATATATCACCCTTGAAAATATCCCTATTAGGATTCATAGTCACAATCATACCATCTTTAATCAGAAGAGTGCTCACTCCAATCTCCCCCCTATTCTAGTTATCAAAAAGGGCTATCATCCCTATGTTGCGAATGATAGCCCTTTATGTCACTATATAATAAACTTTAAGACAAAAACTAAAGACAGTATATACATAACTATGGATACTTCTTTTGCTTTACCTGTGAAAACCTTAAGTAAAGTATATGAAAGCATACCGAATACAATGCCCTCAGCGATACTATAGGATATTGGCATCATTATTATTGTTAAAAATGCCGGTATTGCTTCAGTATAGTCCTGGAGATTAATCTTTAATATTGGCTCCATCATAAACAGTCCTACTAAGATCAACGCAGGTGCAGTAGCGGCTCCTGGTATTATCAAAAATATAGGAGAAAACAATAGTGCAAGCAAGAATAATACTCCTGTGGTTAAAGCAGTAAGACCTGTTCTTCCCCCCTCAGCTACACCGGATGCGCTTTCTACATAGGTGGTTACGGTACTTGTTCCAAATAATGCACCGAATACGGTTCCTATAGCATCAGTAAGAAGCACATTGCTTGCCTTAGGCAGCTTGCCATCCTTATCTAGCATATCCGCCTTAGAAGCAACTCCGATAACTGTTCCAACAGTATCGAAAACATCTACAAATAGGAAGGTAAACATTATAATTAAAAAGTCGATACTGAATATAGTTGACCACTCTGTCTTAAATACAGCAAGAAATGTAGGCGCCATTGATAGAGGTGCCTGAATAATGCTATCCGGAAGCTTTGTTACGCCCATCATTATTCCAATAACTGTTGATATTAAAATTCCAATAAATAGTGCCCCTTTAACCTTTTTATATAGCAATACGCCGGTTATAATGAGTCCTAGCATAGCTAATATGGCTGTCTTGCTCTTCATATCTCCTAGCTCTACTATAGCTCCACCAGCCTTAACAATGCCTGCATTGACAAATCCGATAAAAGCAATGAATAAGCCAATACCGGCACTTACTGCATATTTCAGATTCATAGGGATTGAATCTATAATTGCTTCTCTAACCTTAAAGAAAGACATTATTATGAATATTATTCCTTCTGCAAATACTGCGGTTAAAGCTAATTGCCAGCTATAGCCCATGCCTATTACCACTCCATAGGCAAAGAAAGCATTAAGACCCATTCCAGGTGCAAGAGCAAAGGGATAATTGGCCAAAAAGGCCATTAAAATCGTAGTGAGTCCAGCTGCAAGACAGGTAGCTGTAAGCACTGAACCAAAGTCCATGCCTGCTTCTTTTAATGTTAGGGGATTTACAATGATTATATAGGCCATGGTCATAAATGTAGTCAAACCTGCAATAATTTCAGTCCTAACATTGGTTTTATGATCGCTTAACTTAAATAACTTTTCCAAAATTCCAGTATTAGAATTTCCGTCTACTTTTGTCTGCATGTTCACTTAATTCCCTCCCTTAAATTACTTTTTTTATAAATTATATTACTATGCCCCCCTTCACATTATTTGACTTAACCAATAACTAAAATACAGGTGAAAGTATTTCAAAGCTGTTGACATCTATTAAACCTCGATCTGTGATTTTCCATTTTGGGCTTGTAGATAGAGCTAAGAATGACAAATGCATAAAGGGTGCATGGACTTTACAGCCAAGCTTATCCCTTGCAGTATTATTAAGTTCTTTCATTTTGCCGCTTAGCTCATGGGCTGTAAGCTCATCGGTAATTAGGCCGCCTACAGGCAGTGCCAGCTCATTTAAAATGGCACCTCCCTTTGCGATGGCTATGCCTCCATTCATTTCTATAACTCTATTGATTGCCAATGCCATATCTTTTGTATTAGTGCCTATTGCAATTATATTGTGGGTATCGTGGGCTATGCTCTCTGCAAATGCTCCTTCTAAAAGACCAAAGCCGGTTACAAAGGCTTTACCTATACCGCCTGTTTTTCCATACCGTTCTACACAGGCAATATATAAAATATCATTGTTTAAATCGCATTGTACTTTATCATTGGAAATCTTCAAATCTACCAACTTTGCATCAGAAAGATTTTGATCAGGAATAAGAACTATGCATCTTGCTTTAGTTTTAGCGCCCTCTTTAAGTATCTCTAGTTGTTCTTTGGTAATAGGCTTGCATTTCACTGAATTCTTAACACTATCCGGATATTTATAAAGAGGCATTTTTATTAGTAGCTCCCTGCCTCTAGATACCAGTCTTCCCTTTATAAATACTGCAGCAATCTTCATTTGTACTATATCTTCAATTACGACAATATCAGCAATCTTGCCGGGCGCCAATACTCCTACATCCTTTAAGCCAAAATAGTCAGCGGGGTTAATTGTTGCCATTTGTATTGCTTCCTCAGGTTTCACTCCCTGAGCTATTGTTCTTCTTATTATTTCATTCATATGACCTTGCTCTTCCAAATCGTCGGAAAGCATGTCATCAGTGGCCAAAATAAGCCTTCTCGAATCTAGCCCCTCTTCAGTCAATGCTCTTATGCATTCGGCCATGTTTCTTTGAGTTGAGCCTTCTCTCATAAAAACATATACACCATATCTCAATTTTTCGATACATTCTTCTTTAGTTGTAGTTTCATGGCAGGAGCATCTGCCACCACAGCTGATTATATGGGCAGCAAGTTCTTCGCCAAAAAGCTCCGGTGCATTTCCATCAACGATTTTGCCCAATGATGCTGCATAAGCCGTTGATGCAATCAAATCATCAATTACCTCCGGTGTATACTTATATACATTTTTAACATTGCTGAATCCCTGAAGTTCTCCTATTCCTTCTATGTTTTTATAGAAAAGTAAATCTTCCATATCTTTTGAATCAATATCTACCCCTGCAGTTTCTAGGGTTGGGCTGTCAGGAGCCATGGCTGGTACCACAAGTTTTACTCTGTTTGGAACAGTACCTGCTTCTTCAGCCATGGCTTTTATGCCTATAGGACCTAGTGCATTGCCTATTTCATGCGGATCTGCAATGATCGTAGTAGTGCCTGATGGAATAGAAAGCTTTGAAAACTCAGTTATTGTAAGCATACTGCTTTCAAAGTGCATATGAGAATCAATAAAACCTGGAGAAATATATTTGCCCCGTACATCAATAACCTTCGTTCTATCCCCAATCAGTTTAGATGTATCTCCAATCATCATTATATATTGACCCTTTATTGCTACATCTGCAGGATATATTTCTTTAGTGAGAACATTTACAATGCTGCCCCCAAAAAGCACAATATCTGCATACCCACCTTCCCCTAATAAATGATCAATAAGCCTTCTATACTCTACCGCCATTTTTATATGATTGGTTTTCACAAAATCAACCCCTTATTCATTCAGGTCTATTTTATCTACTATTCCAACTATTGCAGCATCTACAGGAATTTCAGACTTCCTAACAGCATATGGGGCTACGCTCCCGGTAACATAAATAACTAGCTCACCCACCCCTGCACCCACAGTATCTACTGCTATAAGAGGATTATCTCTATCCTTGCCTAAAAAATCCATAGGCTGAGTTATCAATAGCTTTGAACCTATTAGACCCTCATCTTTTCTTGTAGCAATAACCGTACCTATTACCCTTCCTATAAGCATTTTCAATTCCTCCAAACCCTCTATTTGACTATCATTTGTATCCTGTTTACTCGATGATAAGCTTTACTTTCTTTTCCTTCAGCCTATCTTTTGCCAAGGGTGTGATGATATCTCCTTTTGAAATAACGAACTCTTCACAATTTTTTATTTTTTTTATATCCTTCTCTGTAATAACCCTTTTATTACCCCTTGGAATAGATAAGGAAGGTGATTTTTGCTTACATCGTAGATCTTCAAGAACCCTATAAGTAAATTTCTTTTTGTCTACCATGGAGTAAACCTCCGATCACAACAATCACCTATTTTACTTGTTCTCCTTCAACATGACTCTTTCAACTTCCGAATGAGGCCTTGGAATTACATGTACCGAGAAAAGTTCCCCTACTGCTTTTGCAGCCTCAGCACCCACCTCAGTAGCAGCCTTAACTGCTCCTACATCCCCGCGCACCATAATAGTGACCAAACCAAAGCCTATTCTCTCATAGCCTACTATAGTAACATTAGCCGCTTTAACCATAGCATCCGCAGCCTCTATTGCTCCTACTAAACCCTTTGTTTCTATTAATCCTAATGCTTCTCCACTCATCTACTTTTCCTCCTCAATTTCATTTTTTGATAGCATTTCCTCATATTTTTTATCAAATTCCATAATAATCCTGTCTAAATCCTCATGGGGTCGTGGTATTACATGAGTAGCAATGACCTTCCCCACTTTTTTTGCTGCAATTACTCCTGCTTCCACAGATGACTGTACCGCAGCTACCTGCCCAACTATTTCAATAGTAATGCTAATGGCTTTATCAACTCCGATTACTTTTTCGCATCCGGCAAGCTTTACATCCGCATTTTTACAAGCTGCATCCAAAGCTGCCACTGCGGTTGTCATCCCCACAACTTCTATAAGCCCCAAAGCTCCTCCAGCCATTATTTAACCTCCCTATAAAGCTTTCCTATAGAAGCCAAGCTCACTAAATTCTTGCTTTCTTTCTTTGTTTCCTTTTTTTCTTCAATAAGCTCAACTCGCTGAAAATCTTCCTTTAGCTCCTCTAAGGTAATTAGTTTTATCTTTTTATTGATTACAAGATTATCTTCCCTGGATACTGTATCACTCTTGTTCTTTGCTAATATTTCCTTTAAAAGCTTCCCCTCCTCTTCCCTAATATTTGAAGGACTGAGATGCTTATTTTTTTCTGATGTATAAGTCGAAGGTTTGTCTATTGTAGAGTTGAACATAACCCTCATTAACGGATTTGACATATTGCATCCCTCCTAAATCAGATCCATCAGAGAAATAAGTTTTATTACATCCTCATGGGGTCTTGGCAATACAAGGCAAGCCACCAATTCACCTATGCCCTCAACAGAATATTGCCCTGCATCCACTGCTGATTTCACCGCAGCCACATCTCCTTTTACCATAGAAACTACAAATCCTGAGCCTACAATGTAAAACTTGGAGATATTCACATTAGCGGTTTTTACCATAGCATCCGAGGCTTGTATCGCAGCAGTCAATCCTCTTGTTTCTATCATTCCTAGAGCTTCTCTACTCATCTACATCCCTCCTGATGTGCTACCGGAAGTAATCCGTAATATTTATTTTCTCCCATCCCGGTATGCGAGTCCTTTCAAATTTGACCTGCAATCCTCCTAATGGTGCCGTAGCGTCAATGCCCATTTTGGCTGTAACGCCTCTTAGTTCATGTGTAGGTTCCAATCCGGAGCCCCTTGCACCAGGAATTATAACCACATCCTTGTCAGCCTGCACCCTGGTTGCAATAGCCCATTCCACATCCGTAGCATCAAAAATATCCACATCTTCATCAACCACTACAACATGTTTTACATCCTTATTGCTTGCTAGTGCAGCAATAATTGCACTTTTGCCATCACCTTCTGAAGTTTTATGGATGGAAACTATTGCATGAAATCTGCAGCCTCCAACCGTTGGCAAATGCACAGCCTTTACTGTGGGTATAATGTTTTTTACCTGTTGATAAAGGTGCATCTCCCTCATCAAACCATTTGGCAAGACATGCTCTGAGCTTGAAGGGAAGTTAATCTGAAATATTGGATTATTGCGATGGCATATGGCTGTAATCTCCATAATGGGCTGTGGTGTTCCACCCCCGTAATATCCTGCCATCTCACCAAAGGGACCTTCCTTTTCTCTGATTTTGGGCGGCATAAATCCTTCAATAACTATCTCGGCGTAGGCAGGTACTAATAAGTCTACGGTTTCGCATTTTGTTAACTTCAGTGGTTCTCCCCTTAGTGCACTGTCTACCTCATACTTATCCAACCCATATATTTGTGAATTAACCTGGGATGCAACCATAAAGATTGGATCATAGCCCAATATTACTGCTATTTCCATAGGCTCATTTTCTTTTTCCATATCAAAATATTGATCAAGGAGTAATGGTGATTCTATAAGCACGCTTAATCTATTGCCTCCTAAAACTTGCAATCGTCTCACAGATGTATGGCTTTTTCCTGTCTTCCTATCCTTTATTACAACAATGCCGGCTGTAATAAAAGGATTGGAATCCTTTTCATGAAAAGTAGGAACAGGAAAGAGTCTCTTTATATCTATATTTCTTTTTATTATGTTTTCTTTTACAGATCCGGTACTGACAACCTCATAGGGCATGGGATTTGCAACAGCTTTCATAAGGGAAAAAACAATTCCCTCATTGCTTGTATTAAAAAGCTCTGCATATCTTGCTCTTTCGCCGCAAATGCCTGCTATGGCGGTGGTACTGTAGTTCTTGACCTTTTTAAATAGTATGGGCTTTATGCCATTGAATTTTTTTATTACCGAACCCAATTCAAATTTAGGGTCAACTTCTTTTTCACATATCAAAAGCTGGTTTCTCTCTTCTAGAACTTTCATATAGTCCCTCATTGACTGTCTTATCACCCTATCTCTCACCAACCTTCCTTTCCTCTCCCCATCTGTCAGTTAAGTCATGTTCGATATTGAAGGCATCCAAAACCTTGCCTGCCATTATAGCTACAATGTCTGAAATGCTTTGGGGGTTAGTGTAAAATCCAGGCGTAGCCGGCATTATGACTGCACCCGCTTTAGATAATTCAAGCATATTTCTTAAATGTATGGTGCTTAGTGGAGTTTCTCTGGGTACAACCACTAGTTTACGCCCCTCCTTTAAAACCACATCGGCGCTGCGGCTGAGCAAATTGTCAGAATAACCGGTAGATATGGCAGCTAGAGTCTTCATAGAGCAGGGTATGACCACCATGCCATCGATTTTAAATGTGCCGCTGGCAATTGGAGCATATAGGTCATCATAGGAATAGCTTTGTTTAACAAACTCCATCAAGTCACCCCTGTCTAAGCCACATTCGTATTTGACCACATCCTCCCCCATTCTTGTCATGACTAAATGGGTCTCTACTCCGAGGAGTTTTAATATCTGAAGAAGTCCTACGGCATAGATTGCTCCACTGCCTCCGCTGATGCCTACGATAAGCCTCATTTTAACTCCCTTTCTTTATTGTCCGGCTGCCCAGCATCCTTCCACGGGTCTTCTCCCTCTCCCCATGCCTTAATATATTCATCCGTTGTCATAACCTTTGCGAATATTGCCATGTCTCTCAGCCCTGCTTTATGCATTTCTTCATCCTTTGAGGCGCAGCAATCTGATATAGCAATAACTTTGTATGCTCTATAAGAAGCGTCCGAAGCAGTGCTTCTTACACAAACATTTGTCCAAACTCCCGTTACTACAACAGTTTCGATATTTTCTTCTCTGAGGTACAAATCTAAATCCGTATACATAAATCCACTATGTCTTCTCTTTGGGATTACATACTCATCTCCTACCGGCTTGAGCTCATCAATTATCTGAGAGCCCCATGTACCGGCAATAGCGTGGATGGGTCTCACTCTGAAATCTGCATCGTGTTTTCTATGGGCCTCTTGAATATGTACAATATGGATATCCTCGGGTCTTGTTCTGCCATAACCCATTAACTTGCGCAATGCAGGGACAATCTTTTCCCCATCGGGGCATCTCAAAGCTGCATCTTCTCCTATAAAGTCATTTAACATATCTATGACAAGAATACAGTGCTTTCCCATAAAAGCCCTCCTCTTCAATCTTAATCAATAATTTAAAACTTTATTTGCCTTGGCAATTTGCTGATGGTCTGCCTTTTGATAAACTTCCCATAACCAGGTTTCCCAACTATGCCCTTGCCATCTTCATACACCAAACTGCCTCTTACGATGGTTTTAATAGGTTTGCCCTTGAGTTTCATTCCGTGCAGTGGAGTATATTTTGCCATGGTATACATTTTCTCTTGTTCAATTGTCCATTCTTTATCTAAATCAATTATTGTAAAATCTGCATCGGAGCCTATCTCCATAGATCCCTTCTTAGGATATAATCCATAGTGGATTGCCGGATTCTTGCATAGTATCTCTACCATTCTGCTTAGGCTGATTCTCCCTTTGTTATAGCCCTCACTCACTATGACGGGTACCATTGTTTCAACTCCGGGTATTCCGGGAAAACTATTCCATATATTCATACCCTCTGCTGTTTTCTCAGTAGCTATTTCATAAGGTGCATGATCAGTGGCTATAAAATCAACGCTTCCGTCTGCTACACCTTCCCAAAGAATTTCATTGTCCCTTGTAGTCCTGAGAGGTGGAGCAATCTTGGCAAAGCTCTCGTATTTTGACATAGCATCCTGATAATTAATAGTCAAATAGTGAGGGCAGGTTTCTGAAGTTACATCCAATCCTCTCATTTTTGCATCTTTTACTAAGATAGCGCCAATACCTGTGCTCATATGAACAATATGCAGCCTAGCTCCAGTAAACTCTGCAAAGTTTATGCCTAGCTCTATGGCAACCTTTTCTGCCAGTTCAAGCCTTGCTTCTGCCCAGGCGGGACCATCTAATCTGCCTTCGTTTTTAAGCTTTTGCACATAGAAATCACACATAGCATAGTTCTCAGCGTGGATTCCTATGGGCAAGCCTGTAGCTGCTACTGCTTTAAAGGCTTCTAACATTTCAGGATCTGTGACCCTAGGATAAGTAGGAACAGATGGGGTCATGTATACCTTGAAAGCACAAACACCATAATCAGCCTGTTCCTTCACATTATGGAGCCAATTATTTCTTACGTCTTCCCCTGTAACTCCTCCCCACATGCCATAGTCAACTATTGCCTTATCTTCAATTTGACTTAGCTTATATTCGAGATTATCCACGCTTCTGACGGAAGGAACACTGCAGCAAGGCATATCAATTATGGTTGTAACACCTCCACTGGCAGCTGCAGAGGTCCCTGTCAGGAAATTCTCCCTGTGGGTAAAACCCGGATCATTAATATGAGTGTGAGAGTCTATGCATCCGGGTATCACTAGTTTCTCACAGGCATCTATTATTTCCTTGGCTTCCACATTTGCCTGTTCCAAAGTTCCTATTATTACTCCTTTGTCAACCAGTATATCAACCTTAACTGTATTGTCACCCTTTGGTATCATTGCGTTTTTGATCAACAAGTCAATAGACATTTGCTTACCTCCCTCATTTTTAACTTACAACGAGTTAAATCAAATCCAGTAGATGATTTTCTAATATCTGACTCCTATTAAAATTCTCCAAACCTATGTAGAATTCCAAGGAATTTATTAAAGACTCAACAGGCACTACCCCTACCAGCTCACTGCCGATTACGTTTATGCCATATCGCGATGCTTCAAGCTTTACAATTTCGTAGGTGCGGTACAGCGGAGTATTGACATAATCAAACATATTCATGGACACGCATACCTTGTCTCGATCCTCAAACTTCAGCCCCACCGATCTGACCGTAGTAAAGCCGCCGCTTGGTCCCCTTACAATTTTGGCAATCTTCTTTGCAACCTCCAAATCCGAAGTATCTAAAATTACATTAAAAGCTACTAATGGATTGGTCCCTGCGCTTACAATGGTTGCTCCGGCAGTGGGATGCAGCGCAGCAGGTCCTATATCTGGCTTTCTTTCATCGGTATGGGCAACTTCTTTAAGACCCTCATATTGACCCTTTCTGATGAAGTCTAAATTTTTTCTTTCGATTTTTCTCGCATTTTCACCGGTAAAATAAACAGGCACATTAAATCTTTCATACACTTCCTTACCTATCTCTTCTGCTAATTCGGTACATTCTTCCAAGGTAATATTTTTTAATGGAAAAACGGGAATAGTATCTTGAGCACCTATTCTTGGGTGAGAGCCCTTTTGCTCTTCCATATTGATAAATTCGATGGATTTTCCTGCCATATTAAGCAAAGCTTCCTTCAGCGGCTTAGGCTCTCCAATTAGAGTTACAACTGTCCTATTGAAGTCCGGATCAGGATGATAATCCACAAGTTTTACACCTTTTACATTTCTTACTTCGCTCACAATTCTTTCTATGATTTCCTTGCGCTTTCCTTCGCTGAAATTGGGTACTGCTTGAATATATTGGGTCATTTTATACCTCCTCGCGAATTAATATTTAGTAAGTAAATTACACCTGTTTTTACTGGTGCAACTTAATTTTGAATATTCAAAATATTACTTCAACTTTTTAATGTCTAATACCTTTAGAGCAAACTTATAAAGAAATATATGATTTTTATGTAAAACCAGTCATTTTGTTGTTAGTTTTTTATATGTAATAATATTGAGATTCATTGATACATATACATAGAAAAGCCTAAAAATGTATAAGCCATAAAAATAAATCCTTTTTGTTAAAAAACAACAAAAATACACTAAAATAAATATTAGGAATCAGCTAAAAACTATATAAAACAAACAACTTTAAAATATTTTCAAAAATACAAAGGATTTATTTTTCTTTTGTCTAATTGAACCTAAAATCGGCATTTCTATGTGGAGGAGAGATTTATATGGCATGGAAACTTTTGGATTTATCGCAAGAGATATATCAGGGTATGTCATTATTTCCTATGCATCAAAGCACTTTTATTATGACGAATATGACCCACGATGAGAACAAAGCAAAAACAAAAAGTAAAACCTTAGGTTTTTCTGCGAGAAATCTATTGATTAGTGAACACTGCGGAACCCATACAGATGCTATATGGGAATACGAACCCACAGGACCGACCATTGATAAAATGCCTCTTGAATATTTTTGGGGAAGTGCACTATGCTTGGATCTAAGCCATGTAAAGGCTGATCGTTTCATAACTCCAAGAGATTTGGAGGACGCAATGAAAAAATCAAATCAACAGATTGAAAAAGGGGATATTGTCCTTCTTTATACAGGACATTATGATAGAAACTTCAATACTGATAAATGGCAAACTTCCTATACCGGTCTTAGCAAAGACGCCGCTGAGTGGCTTGCAAAAAAAGGAGTAGTCAATATAGGAATAGATGCCCCTGCTATCGACCACCCTGATGATTTGGATTTTTCTGGCCATTATATTTGTGGTAAGTATAATATGACAAATACAGAGAATCTATGTAACTTAGATATGCTTGTTAACAAAAGGTTTCTCTTTTTTGGCTTACCTCTAAAAATAAGAGATGGCTCCGGCTCTCCAATTAGAGCTGTTGCCTTAATTGAAGAATGAGTATATACAAATGGCAACAGATTGCTAAAATCTGTTGCCATTTCCTTCGATTATTTTCATTATTTTTATTCCTATCTCCGCATTTAATCGGCTCTCTGGAGACTTCAAATCAATATTGGAAATTTCTTTTATTCTTTCTAATCTATAAAGTACCGTATTATAGTGAGTATATAAAGACTCGGCCATTTTTCTTATATTTCCGCTATGCTCAAAATACGCCTTGAGTGTAGCAATGAATTCTGTATTCCTTGCCTTGTCATATTCACAAAGAGGTGAAATAGTATTTTCATAAAACGTAACTAATTCATTTTTAATATTGTCCTGACTAAGTATTTTATATACTCCAATATCATCGAAATGCAAAGCTTTCTTTTCATAACTGTTTCCTAATAGCATAGCCTTTCTAGCCTCTTGATAGCTTTTCCATAGCAATCTCACATTTGTACAATGTCTACCTATTCCAATGCTTACCTTTGTTTTTTGATATTTCAAGTCAACAGCTTTAATAACTTTATCGCCAATCCTTCGTGCTGTTTTCTTCATTTCTTCAGTATTCCTTGTTTCATTGCATCTCACCAATATTATTATGCTATCGCTTTTTTCACCTATAATTGCCTTCTCATTTTCCTTCTTTATAATTTCGTCAATATCGTGGATTATACTATTTTTATATTGTGCAAAAATTTCACGGGGCGTCATTTCTTTATGGGCGGAAATTTTCTCCTTGCCTTCAATGCTCACTATCATTACAGTATACCCATCCTTTTCACTCCAATCAAAAAAGGAACCTCTCTCAAAGGCTAGGTTTTGCATTGTTGTATCTCTAGAAAGCAGGTTTTCTAAAAACTCCATCTTGTATCGGCTTTCTATCTGGTAAATGGACATTCTCTTTATTATCTCCAATGCAATCACTGCCGATGCAGTCTCTAGGGTTCTATAATCTATAGTTCCAATAGGCTTTAGCATTTCCCATAAAAACACATAACCATATATATTTTCAGAAACCATGATTGGAAATAATACGCGTTTTACAATTCTTCCATTAATATTATCTGTAGACTCAGTCAAACTTTTTATACTATCCTGGGATAAGTTTTTAATCTTATCCTCATTGTGTACAATAGAAAATAGATTGCTTTTTAATAAGGAGCTTTCAGGAGAACCATCTTCTCCAACATAGCCACCAAAAATATTATCCCAAATAACAATGGGGTTACCTATGGTCTCATAGAGCATCTTTGCTATGTCCTGAAGGCCTCCCCCTGTCAAAACCACATTCATTAAATTATTATGGATGTTTTCCATTCTCATAATTAAAGCTGTCTGTCTATTAAATATATGGGAGGATAAATTATCAGTTATGTATGCAAAAGGTACATTGGGATCTAATTCTATTAAAGGAAAATCATATCTGTCCGCTGAAGAAATAAGATCTTGGTTTATAGGCATATTCGAACCGCCGGTTTTAAGGGCTAGGGCAGCCAAATTCTTACTGTGAAGCTTTTCTATCAGGTCTTTGCTTAAGTTAGGCTTGGCTCTTAATGCCAAAGAAGTAGTTATAAGCAATTCACCTTCAGAAGCCCAGTCTATGCCCTCATAATCAGCCATTATATTTAATCTAGCAATTACTCTGTCTATTCCACCAGACCCTGCAATGACTCTTGAAGTCTTTAATGGATCTAAACCCATTGCCTCCCTAACTGTCATGCCCTGTTCCTTTAGCATATAACCATCTCCAATGCTTCTATTTCAAAGTGTAGCCGCCCTTGATGATGAGAAATACCTCTCCCTCTGCTTTGACACCTCTGCCGTCATCCCTAGATGATATAAGCATGTGGTTTATAATGATGGCCTCTCCACTTTGTAAATCTTTAGCTGAGGTTATATCGGATAAACCTCCATTTTTTCCGTATACTGCAGTAGTTTTGCCCGATCTTATTATAATCTCTGCTCCTTCTCCCGCAAGCAATATCTGGCCTTTTTTCAGCTGCTCCACTTTAAAAGTCAAAGCACTTTGTACTTTTTGTTTTAGCTCTTGTATTTCTTCATCTTTTTTATCCAGTTGTTCCTGATAATTAGCCATGCTGCCTGTTGTAGAATCTATGTAATATTTGATTTGTTCAATTTTCTTCTCTACAAAGCTTAAAGTCACCAAAGGATCCCCTTCTGAGCCGGGAATAACACCATCTGCAGAGCCTAGTATAACGAAAGATGCTAAAATAATTGCTGAAGTAATAATTACTATTTTTGTTTTTGATATAGAAAAGCTAATTTTCATCAATTTTCCTCCTAATTCCCGTTGATATTACTACTATTCGCCAAGTTCTTAGAAATTCCTGTATATTTTACAAAACTGTAATATAAAAAAGGTTGCTTCGCAACTTTTTTTCGCTAGGGAACCCTATGGTTCCCTTCGACGAATGCTTAGCATTCTGAGCACCCTCCTTGGACGGCAGGGGGGTCTCCCCCTTGCATCCCCCATTGTACATGAAAGTATACTTTCATGTACAATAAAAAAGGGCTTGCGCCCTTATATTGTATAATCTACCAATCCAAAACTTACTTGAATGCATTCATCCACTTTTTTCATAAGCTCATCAGATAGATGACCTATTCTTTCTTTAAGTCTTTTTTTGTCTATTGTTCTTATTTGCTCTAATAGAATAACTGAATCTTTAGTAAGACCATATTCCTCTGCGCTGATTTCGATATGAGTCGGCAGTTTTGCCTTGTTAATCTGAGAAGTGATTGCTGCAATAATTATAGTAGGACTGTATTTATTGCCGATATCATTCTGAATAACAAGTACCGGTCTAACTCCTCCTTGCTCGGAACCAACAACGGGACTTAAATCTGCATAGAAAATATCGCCTCTTTTTACAATCACATTATTCACACTCCGCAAGCCTTGATTCATACCTGCATATTGTCTCATAGTCCGCAGTAAGTCCAACCTCTGCTAGTGTAATATTAATCTCAGTCATCTCCAAATAACCTTTTTTCATATTTTCTATAAAGCTAATTCTTTTCATTTCACTTAAATAGAATTTCATTGCTTTTCTCACAAACTCACTTCTATTACATTGTTCTATATCAACTAGATTGTCAACTTCCTTCAAAAGGCTATCAGGCAAACTGACTACTATTTTTTTACATTCAGCCACACTAGCACCTCCAGGTTTATCTATTGTCTTATCCAATATGTATGAAAATAAAATTAAAATATTCGCCCTCAAGACAACAGTGTTCTGAATTTATGCTAACCATATATAGACTATTATATACCAGCATTTACATTAAAGCTATATATAATATTTCCCAACACGTTGTCTTTCAAGCTTCTAATCTTCATAGGGAGAAACATGATTTACTATGTTTACTATTTTTCCTTCTTTTACATATATTCTTGGAATTCTTTTTCCAATCATGCAAACAACTTCATAGTTAATTGTTCCAAGCTTTTCAGCAACTTCATCTATAGAAATAAAGGAGTTTTTCTGTTTACCAAATAAAACGACCTCATCGCCTACTTTTACATCCTCAATTCCTGTAACATCAATCATGCACTGATCCATACAAATTCTTCCTATCACAGGCACCCTAACACCATCCACCAAAGCTTCCGCCTTGCCTGTGAGCATTCGTGTGTAACCGTCGGCATAGCCTAATGGAAGTGAGGCTATTTTAGTTTTTCCTGATGCTATAAATTTTCTGCCATAGCTGACGCTTTCACCAGAGTTTATTTCCTTGACATGGGTAACTCTAGCCTTCAATGACATTACCTGCTCTAATTTTATTCTGTTTAATTCCACATCTTCAGAAGGTGCCAGACCATAAAGTATTATGCCTGCTCTAACCATATCCAGATGCATATCCGGAAGATCTATTATAGTTGCACTGTTTCCGCAATGCTTTAATCTAATCTTTATGCCTTCTTGTTCCAATCTGTTGGAAACCCACATAAACTTGCTAAACTGCTCTTTAGTATATCCTTTATCTTTTTCATCTGCAATAGCAAAATGAGTGAACATACCTTCTATTATCATATTGGGAAGTTCGTATATCTCTTTTATGCTCTCTATTGATGATTCATCAGCCCTGAGTCCTATCCTTCCCATGCCCGTGTCAAGCTTTATATGAACTTTTACCTTTTTATTTTGCTTTACTGCTTCCATTGAAAGTCCTTTTGCTAACTCATAGGAATATACTGCCTGCTCAATATCATTGGCAACAACAGCTTTCGCTCTTTCAGGCTGGGTATAACCCAATACCAAAATTGGAACTGTTATACCGAATTTTCTTAACTCCAATGCTTCATCCAATGCAGCTACTGCAAATCTGTCCGCTCCGTTTTCCAGCAAGGTCTGGGCGATATATTTTGCCCCGTGTCCGTAGCCATCAGCCTTAATAACAGCCGTTACTTGAGCGCTGTCTTTGGCTAGCCTTCTGATTTCTCTCATATTGCTGGCCAAATTATCTAAGTCTATTTCCGCCCAGGCAGGCCTTATCAGATTTATATCGTACATCTTTAAACCCTCCTTTGCATTTCAATAATATTATAGCACTTGTATGTCCATTTTTATCAATATTTACAGAATTTTTTTACTCTTTAATGTTGAACGAGACTTCATTCAATGTTAAATAGCAAATCGTCCAGAGCAATATTATATTGGAAGTTGTTATACTCTACTTCCAGAGTTTTTGAATCGTCTTCTCCAAATATGTTTAAAAGTATTGGGTGAGCATCTTTTGGATTTACAAGTAATATGGCTCTTTTAAAATATGGATTTTCATTATCAATGCTGCATTGATAAGCATAAAATTCCCCATCTTTTCTTACTTCTAAGTCCCATCTTGCATCTGACGCATTTTTATAGTTTTCGATAAAAGCCTGTAAAAAAGAATTGTGTTCCTTGGTATCTGTGAAGTTATTAGTCTTAAAGGGTTTGTCTATATCCGTATGAAAAATACCACATTGTCCGTTGTTGTAAATCATTGTTTGCTTTATCACTCCGTCAGCATTACAAAACTCAATTCTAAACTTCCCCTGTTTTTTATAATACTGCTTTAGATTATAGTAAAATACGCTTTTGTTGTTTTTTACTGCCATCCTAGCATCGCTGCTATAGCTTTCTGCATCCTCCATTTTCTTCAACACTTTTTCTGCACTGGGCAAGGTGGCTATACAACCTGTGACAATCAAGGACAAAATAATAATTATGGATAAGGTTTTCTGCAGCATGAGAGACCTCCTCTACTGTGGTTTTCTCCCTATATCCATAATTGTATGCGGTATATATTTGATTATGTCAGAGGCAACCATTCCTTTGTACTGCTACGATAATTACTCAAAACTTTTAGGCTTAATGCTGCACTTTACATATTCTTTAATTGATACTTCGTCCGCTTTCTTCATTTGCTCCGATAAGCATACTCTCAATATCTATCCACCTCTTTTCGATAGAAACCTCAGCCAAAGCCGTGGCTGTAGCATAGTTCTTGCTATGGGAAATGGTTATATGAATATTTCCAATATAGTTGTCATCGACGTAGTCTTTGGCTTTTCCATTTAATCGTACAAAAGGCTTGCCTTTGTTGTCCCTGATTATCTCGATTTCCTTCCACTTAAAATTGCGCAGCCCTGTGCCGATGGATTTAAGCACCGCTTCCTTAGCAGAAAATCCCCCTGCTACATGCTGGGGGTTTAATGCCTTGCTCCCAAGATAAACCAATTCATCAATAGAGAAAAGTCTATCTACAAACTGCGGATATCTCTCCATTGCCTTTTTTATTCTATCTATTTCAACAATATCTGTTCCTATTCCATATATCATCATATTAGCTCCTCCGATGCCTTGAAATTCTATGAATAATATTCTACATATAGCTATATTTATCCTTCCAAAAAGAAAGATCCGAATAAATTCGGACCTTACTTGACTACTATATTAATCAGTCTTCCTTTTACAACTATCACCTTAACTACTTGTTTTCCTTGAATCAACTCTTTGATTTCCTCGTTGCTAATAGATATGCTCTCTATTTCCTTATCATCTGCAGCTGAAGGAACCATTAATCTAGATCTTACCTTGCCATTGATTTGAACTGCTATTTCAACCTCATCCTTTATGAGAGCATTTGAATCCCATTTAGGCCATGATTGATTGAATATGGAGTATTCATATCCAAGTTTCTCCCAGACTTCTTCTGTAAAATGCGGGGCAAAAGGTGAAAGTATTTTCAGCAAATCAGCTAAAACAGCTTCGAAAAATCCAACATTTTTGTTTTCTACCTCTTGATCATATTTGTACAAAGCATTTAATAGCTCCATCATCCTTGCTATGGATGTATTGAAATGGAACTCCTCAGTATCGCTTTCCACTTCTTTTATTGCCCTATGTCTCTCGAAGTTTAATTCCTTCTCATCGGCTGATATTTCATCTTTACCTTTAGCGCCTCTTAGCTCCAACACCCTCTCTGCTATTCTCTCAATTCTTCCCAGGAACCTTGCTATAGCTTTTATTGCTCCATCGCTCCAAGGTCCTCCTTCTTCATAGGCAAAGCCGAACATCAGATATAATCTGAATACATCAGAGCCATACTCATTTATATAGCTATCGGGTGAAATAACATTTCCCTTGGATTTACTCATCTTGTTTCCATCAGGGCCAAGTATTACTCCCTGATGTCTCAACGATGTAAAGGGTTCATCAAAATTCAAATATCCCAAATCTCGTAGTGCCTTGGTAAAGAATCTGGCATACAAAAGATGCATTGCAGCATGTTCTGCACCACCCACATATTTATCCACAGGCAGCATTTTATTTATCCAATCCTTGTTAAAGGCTTCATCCTCATTTTTGTTATCTGGATACCTCAAAAAATACCAGGAAGAGCATACAAAGGTATCTAATGTATCCGCATCTCTCTTAGCAGGTGCTCCGCAATTTGGGCAGGTAGTATTGATAAATTCTGCAGATTTTTTCAGTGGCGATTCTCCGTCAGGTGTAAATTCTACATCATAAGGGAGCATCACAGGCAAATCCTTTTCAGGCACAGGCACTGTTCCACAATGTTCACAGTAAACCATAGGAATAGGAGAGCCCCAATACCTTTGCCTAGATACCAGCCAATCCCTTAATCTATAGTTTATCTTTATTTCCCCTTTGCCTTCCTTTGCCAGTTCATCAACTATAGTTATTTTGGCGTCAGCAGAAGTCATACCATCATATTGTCCACTGTTGACTAAAACTCCATATTCAATGTAAGGCAATGGTGCTTCGCTGCCATCAGTCGAATCAATGACTCTTTTTATTGGTAGCTCAAACTTAGTAGCAAACTCAAAGTCTCTCTCATCGTGAGCAGGAACAGCCATTACACAACCGGTACCATAGTTTCCAAGTACATAATCAGCTATCCATATAGGTAACCTTTCACCTGTAATTGGATGCAGGCAATAGGCGCCTGTATCAACTCCTGTTTTTTCTCTAGTAGTTGATAATCTATCTATTTCAGTTTGTTTCCTAGCCCAATCCTTATACTCTTCCACGGCTTTGCTTTTTTCTTCTTGAGTTATTTTATCCACCAATTCGCTTTCAGGAGCCAACACTACATATGTTACCCCACACAAAGTGTCTGCTCGGGTAGTGAATACTTTAAAAGCAATATCTGAATTTTCAACCTTAAATTCCAGTTCTGCTCCTTCTGATTTGCCTATCCAATTTTTCTGTATCTTCTTTGTCCTATCTGGCCAATCAAGATCTTCAAGCTTATCTAAAAGCTCTTCGGCATAGGCTGTTATCTTAAAGAACCATTGTGTAAGATTCTTCTTGATTACTTCAGCATCGCATCTTTCGCAATGGCTGTCGATTACCTGCTCATTGGCTAAAACAGTCTGACAGCTGGGGCACCAGTTTACAGGCGCTTCCTTTCTATAGGCCAAGCCTGCATGATAAAGCTGCAAAAATATCCATTGTGTCCATTTATAGTACTCAGGCATGCACGTGATTACTTCATAGTCCCAATCAAACATAGCACCCATTTCTTTGAGCTGCTTTTCCATAGTGTCAATATTTTTCATAGTAGAATCATGAGGATGTATGCCTGTTTTTATTGCATAGTTTTCTGCAGGCAAACCAAAGGCATCAAAACCCATAGGTTGAAATACCTCATAGCCTTGGAGCCTCTTGAATCTTGCCCAGGAATCTGTAGGTCCAAAGTTATACCAGTGCCCTACATGAAGGTTTGCGCCGGACGGGTAAGAAAACATTTCAAGACAATAAAGCTTCTTATCCACTCTATCTGGATTGAACTTATATAGCTTGGTTTCCTCCCATTTTTTTTGCCATTTCTTATCCACTTCCACGTTATACATGCTATCACTCCATTCATATTGCTTTAAAAAATAATAAACCCCGTCTCTTATGAAAGAGACGGGGTAAACCGCGGTACCACTCTAATTGATTATTTAAGCATAATCCACTCGAAGCCCTATAACGGTGGGCACCGTCTTACCCTACTATTTTCAGGCAGCAGCTCCTGGGTGAGTTCAAAGATTGAAGACTGCCATTTTTCACCTCATATGACTCTCTATAAGCTTCATTTTCTTCTACTATTCCCATTCTTAACTTTTGTAATATTGTATGTGATTTTAGCGCAAAATTGCATCTTTGTCAATATTATTTATCCTTAAGCAAGCTTTCATCCAGTTTTTCCATTCCTGTTACACCCACGATGCCATGCAAATATGAATAAAGTCTATTAACCTTCTCTTCCATATCTACTTTCTTTTGAATAAGTTCCATAAGAGACTCTCTTACCTTGCTTATCTCTTGTTGAGTCTTATCTGCTTCCAGTTTATTTTCATTGATGAGTTCATAGGTCCTTTTCACTGTTTCTTTCAAGAGAAAAGTATTATGATAGTTTATGGCAGAAGGTAAAGATTCAAGCTCTTCTAAAACCTCAGGTAGCCGATTGTTTATTTTGAAAACTTCTTTTTGTGCATCTTTTAAAGGATCTAAAAATGCCTCATTATTATTCTCATTAAGTTCATTTGATAGATGAAGTATTTTATTCATCAGTATCCTTTTTCTTTTTTCCAACTCCTTATGTTCCTGTGTTAGGTTTTTTTCTTTTGAAAGAAGTTCTTCCAGCTTATCTACGGTTTTTTGCATACTCCTTGATTTAAAATTAGAAAATAGCTGTATCCATTCAGGGGTATATATCAAAATAGGTATATTGTTTTTTCTTAGCATATCGCTATCTATATCAATTTCTTTCAAATTATCACCCCATGTTTTCTCCAAAATAATGCAAAAATATATGTCATATTTATGTTATCATAAGAGGCTATTCAAGTATATAGTAGCAAGTATTCAATTATCAATGAATTCCATAGGCAGCCTTATCTTCCAAACACTGTACCTATACCATTTATCGCTTTATGTAAATCTTCTCTGTAATTTTCATCACCAGGATTTATGCTATTTATCAAAACCTTGCCTTCTCTGCCGGTGGAATGAATATACTTTCCTTCACCAATATACATGGCCACATGACCGGGAAAGAACATCAAATCCGCAGGTTTTATTTGCTCCAGGGAAATTGATTTCATATATTCCTCTTTCAAATTGGCATCTCTGTAAATGATTATACCATTGAGCATATATGCCATGGATACAAAACCTGAACAGTCTATACCCAAGGGGCTCTTACCGCCCCATCTATATTGAGTATCTAAATAGGAAAAAGCAGTATCGAGTATACTCTTTCTTACCTCATTCTCTTGTTTTCTCAAATCAAAGCGTGGCATCTTCTTGTAAAATTCCT
>JAQUTA010000110.1 GCA_028709965.1 Lutispora sp. | reverse complement strand
AGTATTCTTAGCTCAGTTGGAGTATATTACTCTAGCTGAACTTAAGCTGTTAAATTGATGTGTGCAAGAAATAGTATAGCACAAATTAATTTATGAGTAAATATTTTTTTATCTATTTATCTATTTTTATAAATTGCAACATTAAGTGACGGGGACAAGGGGACAGGTACCTTGTCCCACTTTTGGTTACTTAACCTCCAAATTAATTGTTCTGGTAAAAGGCTCATAACCATCTGCATAGCCTGTAATGCTTATTACAGTAGTTCCTGGGCTCAAATCTTTTATTATTACTTGGTTAGTGACTTCCGCATTTATCTCTGCAGTTGCTACACTCTCATTTGAGCTTGACACCGTATATGAAATAGCCTGTATGTCAGAACTAAGAATACAATCAATAAAATCATAAGCTGAATCATATATCCTATGTTCTATAGCAGTTGGATTTATAGTTGCTTCATTAGCATCTAATTCCCAATATTCGATATTAAACACTGCCTCTAGTGCTGGTGTCTCTTCATAGGTTACTTCAACAATTGTGTCCTCTGTAATCGAAAAAATATACATGCAATCATTTTCTTCTAAATCAGCTTTCTTATCTAAATCGTTGACAGTAAAGGTTGCTAGTTCCTTTCCTTGCGGCACTTCTACTGTTATCATTACTACTGTATCTTTTCCTATTCCTACATAAATAATTTCACCATCTTGTCCTTCTGTTCCCTCAACATCAAGCTCTGATGTTAATCCTTCGCCATTTAATGTTAAGGTATAAGTTGCTATGATTTTCTCTTTAACCTCCAAATTAATTGCTCTGCCAAAAGATTCATAACCAGAAGCAGAGCCTGTAATGCTTATTACAGTAGTTCCTGGGCTCAAATCTTTTATTATTACTTGGTTAGTGACTTCCGCATTTATCTCTGCAGTTGCTACACTCTCATTTGAGCTTGACACCGTATATGAAATAGCCTGTATGTCAGAACTAAGAATACAATCAATAAAATCATAAGGTGAATCATTTATCTCAAATTCTATTTTTACTGGATTTAAATCATCCCCATATACAAAGTCAAACACTGCCTTTGGTCGGCTTGGAGTTCTATCCTCCCTATCTCCTCTATCTCTATTTGAAGTATCCGGTAAGGATGGCGGTGAGGTCTGTACTCTTGTGGGGGCAGATGCCGGAATTGCTGTCTGAATGTTTCCGGCTATAGCACCCTCTATAACTGAAGACAGTTCGTCAGGAGCAAGATCTACACTATTCATTCTGTTTTGCATTGCCAAAACTGCACTATTTACAGCCTCATCAATGGTATCTATAATATTTTGAGGTATTGCCTCAGGATTTTGCTGATTTATTTCCCGAACTCTATCCAAAAAAGGAATCGGAAGCCCTTGGAGATTTAATGACTCTACAGAGTCAGGAAGATTTCCGGCTGATACTCCCTCACCGAAGGATACTTGCTTCAATGCTGAAACCGGGAAAGAATAAGTCTGTACTCCAACCGCTCCAAAATCTGTTACTTCTCCGGCTTTTGTAACACTTACTTTAACTTCAACTACTCCATCTACAACCCGGACATCCACATTTCCATTAAAATACTGGGTAAAAAACTCTGTTCCTCGCACTCCCATCACTGCTGTTGGCGTCTTTATCTCAAAACGTGAATTCTCTTTCAGCTTTTTCTTAACTGAGGATCCCACGCCTCCGGACTGAAGATTTATTGAGCTTTGCTGTGCCCCCTTAGAACCTCGAAGCTCGGATAGATAAATTTTAGTGTTTTCAGCAAGAGTAATCACTACTTCATCATCCATCTCAATTTTGGCTGTGCCCGTTGGTCCGGTGATAATCCTATCTCCTTCCGTAAGCCTCATTTTTAAAAATGCTTTAAAAGGTTTCTCTCCTCCTGCCCTTACAACTTGAACATCCCCTTCCATTTGGATGAGTTTTGCGGAAACTTTGGCTTCGCCAAAAACTGTCACTGTTGTTCCTGAAAGAAGGAGCCCAACACAAAGCAATATTGCTATAGCTTTTTTTATCATTATAAAACACCTCCACTTTTTAGGTTGTCAGCAATCTGTTTACCTGATATACCTGTAATGCTTGGGCTTTCCCTTTGACTTGGATTTGCCCTATATCTGTTACTTCCACATAGTCTTTTACATGATCGTACACTGCTTGGCTTATAAGTATCTGTCCCGGTTTGCTGTTGCTTTCAATACGTGCTGCAGTGTTTACCGTATCTCCTATGGCTGTATAATCCATGCGAAAATCTGCTCCTATGTTTCCCACAATAGCGCTGCCGGTATGAATACCTATTCCAAAGCGTACGGTTTTTCCAAATTTCTTTTCAAGTTTTTCTTGGAGTGATTGAGCCCCTTGATGCATTGCCCATGCAGTCTGCACCGCCCGGAGCTGATGATTGTCCAAATCCAAAGGTGCATTATATAGCGCCATGGCCGCATCGCCAACATATTTATCTAAAGTTCCTCCGTAAGCGAAAATAGATTTAGCACATAGAGTAAGATAATCGTTTAATATAGATACAACTTCCTCCGGCTCAGCTGATTCTGAAAGAGGAGTAAATCCACGTATATCTACGAATAATACTGAAATATCCCTGCGTGCTCCTCCCAGCTGCAGTCCTGCTTCTCCTTCTTCTAGAATTTTATCTACAATCTGAGGGGCTACATACTTGCCAAAGACATCGGTAACCCTTCTCTTCTCAAGCTTTTCTGCAATAAATTTTTCTCCAAGAACTGCTACATACTGCATTCCCAATAGACCTATGGGATATGCAAAGCTCATTATGTAACCCTTGTTTTCTGAACCGGCTATTTTAACAAATATCAAAAATATTACAACCATTCCAGCCAAAATCAATGCCCCTATCTCAGGCTTGAATCTTCTTAATAAAAAATACCCTACAATACCTAAAGCAAGCATAATAGCAAGCTGCCCAAATAAAGGAATTTCACTCCAGAACCTTTGGTTCATAAACTGCAAAATTATATTCCCATGTATTTCAACCCCATACATTGGCACCTGAGGAGCCATGGGGGTAAAATAATAATCATCTGCCACCCCGATGGCTGTGGGACCAACCAATACTATCTTATCTCTGAAATACTCTCCGGGAATCTCTCCATTAAGCACCTTGTAAAAAGGTATTAATTCAAAATTGGAGGGCTTACCGCTAAATCTGATATGAGTGCGCTGCCAATTATCGGAAGGAATATTCGCCATTGCAATTTGATTTTTCTCAGTTTTTCCTTCATATAGCTTATATACTTCCCAAGCAAAACTATTTATTCTTTCGCCTTCATATTCAAAATTAAGCACCGTTCTTCTTACAATTCCGTCATTATCAATCAAAGTGTTGATGTGACCTTTTCTACCTACCTCATCCAAAGCAGTAAAAGGCTTTGATATATTAATAGCCTGAAGAGTTCCCCTCTTTGCACTGCTGTCAAAAGTTCCATAAACCGGCAAAACAACATTCCCTGCTTCTTCCACCATTTGAACTAAATAATCATCCTCTCCCTGTACAGCAGACTCCTCGGCTAAAATTATGTCATAACCTATAACTGACGGCTCACCTTCCCCAATAAGGCGAATAAGCTCCCCGTGATAATCCCTAGGCCAAGGCCATCTTCCCAACATATTAAGGCTCTCATCATCGATACCGACGATAACAATATCTGGATTTGTAACTTCTGACTCCTGATATAAAGCATCTTGTAACCTATAATCAAGAGTTTCAAAAATATTAAAAAACATGAATATGGTAAATAGTATAAATAAGCTAATATGGGTAACTAATGACCACTTTTTCAGAGCAATCACCACCTACTGTAATAATCATACCTTCCCTTGCTGCTACTGTATTTTTAAACTCCTGCTGAGCAAAAATCTCAATCTCCTGCTGTTCCCTATCATTGCGGTTTTCCTTGTAATGATATAAAATCAGATATCCTATATCAGCTTCTCTGCTAATTCTTGTTCCTTCTTCCCAGGTGGAATGGCCCCATTTTTTCTTGCTCTGTCCGTCTCTAGTTCCAATGTATTCCTCATCTGTAAAATGAGTATCATATATAAAAACATCCGCTCCCCGAATAAACTCTAAGAATTTCTCTCTTCTTTGCTTTTCTATAGTCTCCGTATCTGTACAGTAAACCACTACGGAATTTCTTTTTTCTATCCTGTAGGAAAGACACCCATTAGGATGATTTACTGCAAACGTTTTAATCTTTATACCCTCTCCCAAATCAATATCCTGATTCGGAGCAATATTGATAAACTTATAGTCACCCTTCATCATTTCCATGGTTATAGGAAAATATGGATAACACATTTGCTTTTCAATAACCTGCTGAAAAGTTTCTCCTTCCTTATCCTCGCCATATAGGCAAAAACAATTTTCAGGATAATAAATCGGTTCAAAAAAAGGCAACCCCTGTATATGATCCCAGTGCAAATGTGAAAAGAAAATATCAGCCTGTTTTCTGCCTTCTTCCTTCATCATCTTATTTCCCAACTCAGCAATACCTGTACCCCCGTCAAAAATAAGGTTCCGTTTTCCCGCCTCTATCTGCACGCAGGAAGTATTGCCTCCGAATAAAATTGTATTTCTTCCGGGAGTGGGTTTGGAGCCGCGAACTCCCCAGAATGTAACTTTAAAATCCATATAAAATACACCCTTATCTTGGTTAATCTAATTATTTCGCTTATTTAGACTGAATGGATATGATTTTTTGTTTATCTAGCCATTTTACATCAAAACCTAGCTTTTCCTTAAGAATTTCCAACCCCACCATTGAGCGTCCTTGATAAATCAAGAGATCTCCTGATTCCAAAGAAAATTCCACTGATTCTCCTTCTCGAAGTACAGTAACCACCTTCTTCTCTTGATTCCACAGTACTTCCGCTCCCCAAGCCTCAGCTAATGCCCTTATGGGAATTTTTACCTGACCGTCAAGAATAAAGGGATAGACATCCGGGAATATTATCTCTCTGCCCTCTAAAAATACAAATATTTCTCCCTCAGCCTGTTCTCCTGAATATGTATAAATAGATGATACATATTTGTCTTTATCAGGAATAATCACAATTCTGTTATTCCAATGGTCAGCAATGAACAGTGTTTCTTTTGCATAAGCAATTCCGGTGGGTCCGTCAAAATATGATATGTAACTATCGTCCAGAATCTCGCCTGCAATACCGGCGCCTGCTACAGTATAAACTTGAGAATTTTTTATTGCTCTTACAGCATGGTTATAGGAATCAGCCACAAATATTGTTCCGTCATCTTTTACTGCAACTCCTTTAGGGAAATTAAAATAGGAAACTTCTGTAGGTCCATTCATATATCCTCCTGCCCAGTAACCGCTTTCTTTATCCTTTACTGAATGAATTCCGGCTACTATTTCAATCTTATCCTTAGAGGGTATTTTCTTAATCTGATGATTTCCTCCGTCTGCTACATAAAGATTACCGTCTTTATCAAAAACCAACCCTACAGGTTCATTTAATAAACTTTTATCATTTGTCTTCCCTGCATATGTAGTAACGTTGGCATTTATGTCAATTTTTCTAATAACATTATTTAATGTGTCTGCAACAAAAATATTGCCCTGCCCATCTATTGCTACGCCTGAGGGGCTTAGAAAGCTGGCTTTCGTACCCCGACCATCATGATATCCTGCTATCTTCCCTCCAGCGATGGTAGTAACCTTTCCTTCATAAATCTGCCGGATAGCATGATTTCCTGTATCGGCAATGAGAATCGCACCATTATCAGCAACAGCAACTCCCCTAGGGTGATTGAACATTGCTTTACTAATATCGCCATCTATGTAGCCACCTCCGGGAAAGCCGAATCTATCTGCCCCCTTGCTAATCCCTGATATAGTCCCAACCTTTAGGGTTTTAAGGTTAAGGCTGCAGATTCTATGATTCTGCGTATCTGCAATAATCAGCGCATCGAGTTTTTTAGAGTAAGCCAATCCATAAGGAAGGCTAAAAGATGCCTCTGCTGTCCCTACAATAGTTGGTGAAGAAACCACTGATGATACCGGATTATTTTCTGCTATAACAGAAGTATAATTTACTCCAATAAATAAAAGTAAAGTAATTAATGCTATTCCCTTAGCAAAATTCTTAGAAATCATAAAAAAATCACTCCTTTAAAAAACATTGAGTAAAACGTCAGAAAATTAGGGAATATATAGAATAATTATATCATAATATTACTATTAAATCTATATAATTCCATAATACGCTACTGTCAAGTAAGCTTTGGAAAACAACTACCGGTACTCTCTGTACTCCTTATCATTGACGGAGTCTCATTTCTTCTGCTATAGTATATAATAACTTAGTCATTTTAGCGGTGAAAA
>JAQUTA010000014.1:16879-31804 GCA_028709965.1 Lutispora sp. | reverse complement strand
CCTTTTATATAATTTTGGCAAACACTATGTATATATTATAATATATCCGAATTATATTTTAAATATAATTCGGATATGCTCCGCCTTCTTCTTCCCTCTCTTCATCGCTCAAGCAAGGGAGTGTCACTGTAAAACATGTTCCTTTGCCCAATTCGCTGCAAACATCCATTCTGCCATTGTGTTCTTTAATTATTTGCCGGCACATATACAGTCCTAAACCGGTACCTGCATTTTTCGTGGTATAAAATGGTGTGCCTATTTTCTTTAGATCCTTTTCAGTTATACCTTTGCCATTATCTTTAATATGAATACACATTTCATTTGCAACTACATCATAACCCGTCTCAATAAAGAGCTTGGAATCTTCTTTTTCTTCCATAGCTTCCACTGCATTTTTGCATAAATTCAAAATAACCTGGTTTATCTGGCCTTCATCACAAAGCAAATATCTTTCTTCTTTAGTGATATCAAAAAAAACATCGACTTTTTTTACTAGGGAGGTGCTTATTATCAAGCTTTTCACGGATTCAAGCAGGTCATGCATAGAAACTTCCAGCAACTCCGTTTCCCTTGGTTTTGACATAAGCAAGAACCCGTTCATAATTCGATTGATTTCATCTGTATTCTTATTTATTCTTTCTAAATGCTTTATAACACATTCTTCTTTTGCAAAAAGCTTCGCTAACTGATAGCTGCCCTTTATTGTTGTCAAATAGTTTCTTGTTTCATGCACTATGCCCGCTCCCATTTGCCCCAGCAAGGCCAACTTTTCTTGCTGCATCAACATGCCTTGCCTTCTAATTTCCTCCTTCTTGCTCTCTTCTAATTGCCTATAAGCTTCTTCCAGTTTTATATTCTCAAGCTTCATTTTTTCATAAGAGTATTCTATAGAGCTGACATAGATGGATTTATAAAGATAATAATAACATAATATTCTCAAAACATGTCCATAGATAACGCTGAAAGAATACACTGATGAACGCTTGAAAAACATTGCCTCAGTAAAAATCAAAATAAGAGGAACCATAAAAAGGTGCATATAGGACACTGTGTCTTCAGTATTAATATTTCTTCTTAAATTCATCAGGCTGAGAAATATAATAAGTATGATAATAGATTCCCCAAGCTTTTTAGCCAATGTAGGACCTGCGGTCGTACTCATTGTGGGAAAAGCTCCAGGAAATTTATATATAACAAAGACTATTCCAATGGGTATTATTATAGTAAGCACAAGATAAATCCATTTATTTAATTTAACAATGGACGTTTTTAAAGATGCAAAATACAAGACTATAGCCTCTGTCAGTCTTCCCAAAAACCAATATTTTATAGTTAAATCCAAAGAAATATAATTAGCAGATAGCTGAACAGCAAATAAATAGGTATGGCAGGAATTAAAAATAACCACAGCCAAAAAGCCAAAACCTATAATATAATTTACATTAGACATTTTATCTATAGTGTTCCATACAATTAAGAAAACAGAAGCCCCTATAAAAATACATAAAACCTCGAGTAAAGTATGAATAGCATATATGTATTTTTCCCATATAGTAAAATAAAGTATAATTGCTGCAATTAATCCAATGGTAAGAACCTTAATAAGTTGAACAAATAACGACTCCCCTTTGTCCATATCATATCTCCCTTACTATTATTGGCAAATTATACACCGCATTTATACCAAGCGTTTATATATTCTAAATTAAAGAGAAAAAATCCTCTAATTGGGAAGTATTTACCTCATAATTAAAGGACTTTTTTAACACTGAATGAAGACTCGCTCAACATGCTATCCAAGCTGCAGTAATTCTCCTCTTTTCTAATCATTCTATTAATTCCAGCACCACAGGACAATGATCGCTGCCTATTACGTGAGGGTGAATGCCCGCATCCTTCATATTATTTTTCAACCTTTCAGATATAATAAAATAATCAATTCTCCATCCTACATTTTTTGCCCTGGCATTACCCATGTAGGACCACCAAGTATAAGCATTCTCTTTATCCGGATAAAAATAACGGAACGAATCTATAAATCCTGACCCCAACAGTTTTGTCATCTTTTCTCTTTCTTCATCTGTGAAACCTGCATTTCTCCTATTGGATTTTGGATTCTTCAAATCTATCTCCTTATGGGCTACGTTTAAGTCGCCGCATAATATAACTGGCTTTAGCTTATCTTGCTCCATAAGATAGCTTCTAAAATCATCTTCCCATTTCATTCTATAATCTAGCCTAGCCAGCTCTCTTTGAGAATTAGGTATGTATGCGGTGACCAAATAGAAGTCTTCATATTCCAAGGTTATGACCCTGCCCTCCTGATCATGATCATCCATGCCAATTCCATATTTTACAGTCAAAGGCTTCTTTTTCGTAAATATTGCTGTACCGGAATAGCCCTTTTTTAACGCATAATTCCAATACTGTTCATAGCCTGGAAAATCCAAGACTATTTGACCCTCCTGCAGTTTTGTTTCTTGAACGCAGAAAATATCTGCATCTATCTCTTTGAAATACTCTATAAACCCCTTACCTACACACGCTCTGAGACCATTTACATTCCACGAAATCAGCTTCATAAAAAACCCCCAAGTTTATTTTAGTTATTAAAATCATCTATGGCACAATACTTTGAAATCATATCAATATGGGCTTGAGACATAGCAGGGCAAACTTCCAATATACTATCTGTCACATAATCTATATTAGAATCATCAATTTTTTTTGCTCTGTAGCCTTCCTCCAAGTATATTTCTTCACTATTTAAAGAATCATATATTTTATCCACTGCAGGCATTTGCATAACGGTGTCGCTTTCCAAACATTTTTCTGAAAAATACAACCCGTCTTCATTTATTACAAATTGCCCATAGGAATACTCTTTCTGACAATTATCCGAGCCTTCAGCATTAGGACAATCATACAGTGTGTGTTCTACATGTTTTAGATCTAGAACATGACTGTTTCCATCCCTTGTCAAAATACACCTAGGCCAAAGTTCCAAAAGCTTATCATGCATCTGTTTGGAAAGATCCTCTCCAAATTCAGTGATAAACTGTTTTACTGATATTGTCTTCTTCATTTTATAATTCTTTTTCACAACTATATTCTCCCTTTATTATTATTTTCCCTCAAAGATTAAAATAAAAGCCACCTTTGCGAAGGTGGCTTTTATGTCATTTATGCCTTAAATCTTAACAACATTAGCTGCTTGTGGTCCTTTGGGTCCCTGTTCTACTTCAAATTGTACCTGTTCCCCTTCTTCCAAATTCTTATGGGCGTCATCGCTCTGTATTGACTTAAAGTGAACAAAAACATCCTTTTCACCTTCGACTTCTATAAAGCCATAACCTTTTTCTGAGTTAAACCATTTTACTGTTCCTACTTTCATGAACTGTCCTCCTAAAATTAAAACACATCTGAATTATACATGATCTTAAAAATCAATGGTGTTTCTTATAATAATCTTATTATACCACAACTATCAAAAATAATCCTATTAATTCTAATTTTTAGTTTTTTAGCCCAAACCGACTTAGGTTAAATCTAATAAGGACATAAATTTTATATAAAAAACTGCATATAATTATTTTACATCTAATGCATAATAGTATATAGTACAAGTGTAGAATGCATATTAGCATCTAGGTAGAACAAATTGCAAGGAGAGATATGAAATGGAAAGAATGGTAGGAACCATCGTGCGAGGTCTTAGAGCCCCCATATTTAAACAAGGTGATGATATCTCAGCAATTGTAGTCGAGACTGTGCTTAGAGCCTCACAAATCGAAGGTTTTTCTTTATTAGATAAAGATGTAGTTGCCATAACTGAATCTGTGGTAGCTCGTGCTCAAGGCAATTATGCAAGCATCGATGCCATCGCAAAAGATATTCATACCAAATTTGGTGACGATACTATAGGCATTGTTTTCCCAATTCTGAGTCGCAATCGCTTTGCCATATGCTTAAGAGGTATAGCAAAGGCAGCAAAGAAAATTGTATTAATGTTTAGCTATCCTTCTGATGAAGTGGGGAACAACTTGGTAGACATAAATGTTTTAGATGTTAAAGATGTAAATCCTTGGACAGATGTATTGACAGAAAAGGAATTCAGAGACTACTTCGGATATAACAAGCATGCTTTTACCGGTGTTGATTATATAGATTATTATAAATCCATAGCAAAAGAATATGGAATTGAATGTGAGATATTATTCTCCAATGACCCCAAAACCATATTAAATTATACCAAGAGCGTTCTTGTATGCGATATTCATACAAGAGTTAGAACCAAAAGAATACTCCAAACCAATGGGGGAGAAAAGATTTATGGCCTAGAAGACATATTATCCTCTTCAATAGATGGCAGCGGTTATAATGAGGTTTATGGATTATTAGGCTCCAACAAAGCCACAGAAGACAGTATCAAACTTTTTCCAAGAGACTGTCAGACTATAGTTAATAATATTCAAAAATATTTGCTTGAAAAAACAGGCAAGATGGTGGAAGTCATGGTATATGGAGATGGAGCATTCAAAGATCCGGTAGGGAAGATTTGGGAATTAGCAGACCCGGTCGTTTCTCCCGGCTATACATCAGGGCTTGAAGGCACACCCAATGAAATTAAGCTGAAGTATATTGCGGATAACAACTTTGCCCATTTAAAAGGCGAAGAACTAAAAAATGCTATATATGATTATATAAAGAACAAAGAAGCTGACTTAAAGGGCACCATGGAAGCTCAAGGCACCACTCCAAGAAGGCTCACTGATCTTATTGGCTCCCTTTGTGATCTCACCTCCGGCAGCGGAGACAAAGGAACACCAATAATCTACATCCAAGGCTACTTCGACAACTACACAAAATAAATAAAGCGGGACACCGGCGGGACACCGGGGACGGTTCTTTTTGTCCCGCTTTTTACTTTTTTGTCTTATTCATTTAAAATCTTCATAAATTCATCACCTGTTATTGTTTCCTTTTCAAGCAAATAAGTGGATAGTTCATGAAGTTTATCCATATTTTCTTTTAATATGTTTATGGCTTTTTCATGAGCATCTTTGATAATAGAAAGCACTTCTTGATCTATCTTTGCTGCCGTTTCCGATGAGCATGTAATGGAAGAATCACCGCCTAGATATCTATTTGATACGGTTTCCAATGCCATCATATCAAAGTTTTTGCTCATGCCCAGTCGGGTTACCATTGATCTTGCTATTTTGGTTGCTTGCTCTATATCATTGGAGGCTCCTGAAGTATAGGTTCCAAAAACCAGTTCTTCAGCTGCACGCCCGCCTGTAAAGGTAGCAATCTTATTAAAGGCCTCCTCCTTGGACATCAACACGGTTTCAGCCTCGGATACCTGCATAGTATAGCCTAAGGCACCCGATGTGCGTGGAATAATGGTAATCTTGTGCACCGGAGCTGATTCGGTCTGTTTTGCTGCCACAATTGCATGTCCAATTTCGTGGTATGCTATAATCTTCTTCTCTTTTGGAGAAATCACGGCACCTTTACGCTGATATCCTGCAATAACCACTTCAATTGCTTCTTCCAAATCACTCTGTATGACATAGTTGCGACCAAATTTTACTGCTCTTAGAGCTCCTTCATTAATTATGTTAGCAAGATCGGCACCCGATGCGCCGGAAGTCGCCCTAGCAAGTGCATTGAAATCAATATCTTTATCTAAAATAACCTTTTTTGCATGAACCTTTAGGATAGCTTCACGTCCGCCAAGGTCAGGAAGCTCAACGGGAATACGTCGGTCAAAGCGTCCAGGCCTTAAAAGTGCCTTATCTAAAGATTCGGGTCGATTGGTGGCGGCAAGGATTACAACTCCTTTTTCACCACTGAATCCATCCATTTCCGTCAAAAGCTGGTTTAGGGTCTGTTCTCTTTCATCATTCCCACCAAATCCTGAATTGTCACGCTTCTTACCGATGGTATCAATTTCATCGATGAATACGATACAGGGAGCTTTCTCTTGGGCCTGCTTGAAAAGATCTCGAACCCTAGCCGCCCCCATACCCACAAACATTTCAACAAATTCAGAACCGGAAATTGAGAAGAAGGGTACCTTGGATTCTCCTGCCACAGCCTTTGCAAGCAGGGTTTTACCCGTTCCAGGAGGTCCTACCAGTAAAGCTCCCTTTGGCATGATAGCGCCAATCTCTTTGTACTTACCCGGATTATGCAGAAAATCCACAATCTCAGTGAGGGCTTCCTTGGCCTCATCTTGACCTGCCACATCTTCAAAGGTCTTTCCTGTCTGGGCTTCTACATAAACCTTTGCATTGCTCTTTCCAAAGGTCATAGCGTTGCCCCCCATTCTCTTCTGCATGGAATTTGCAAACAACTGTCCAATTCCAATAAAAATGATTATTGGAAAAATCCAAGTCAGCATCATATTTAGCAGTGGTGAATTTTCTTTTGGGATCACTCTGGAAAATTCTATTTTCCCATTGTGCAGACGCTTAACTAATTCCGGATCATCCAGCCGGCCTGTAACATATACATTCTCTTTACCTGCCTCATCAATTGCTACGAATGCAATCTGATTATCCTGAATTTCTACGGTTTTTACCTTGCCATTTTCAATCTGAGTCAAAAATGTGCCATAATCCACCTTAGTAACCTGCTGCTTTAATATTTCCGGAAAAACAAAAGCATTGAGCAGCAGTACAATAGTCATTGCAATTATATAGTAATATATAACCGGTTTTTTCGGATTTTTTTCTGGATTCATCATATAACCTCCCTTAGAAAAATCGTAGTGCTATTTCCCCTTATCCAATACATTTATATTGTTATGTGCAAATTTGAATTTCACAATAAAACTCCTCCTAACTTTTATTCTATTATACCAATAAAAAAAGAATAATAATACTTATCCTTGAGAGGCTTTGGTATAATAAAAATAATGAATAGAAAAAAGGTGGCTTGTATATGGAAAACATGAATATTCAGATTCAATATTTATTCAACAGCGGATTCTCAATCGAAACTCAAAACTATCAATTAATATTTGACTATTATAAAGGTCCTTTGGAACTTGGAGATAAAAGAATTATAGTATTCTCGTCTCATGGCCATCCTGACCATTATAACTCTAAGGTATTAAAATGGAGAGGTGAGAGCAAAAATATAAACTACATATTCAGTGATGATATAACCATAAAGGAGCCGGATAAAAGCATGCACTTTGTGTCAGTAGATGAAGAGATTGAAGTGAATAACATAAAGATTAGAACCTTTGGTTCAACAGATCTTGGAGTATCATTTCTGGTGAAGGCTGATGGCATCAACATTTTCCATGCAGGAGATTTAAACTGGTGGTATTGGTGGGATGATACTCTCGATGAAATTCGCACCATGGAAGAAGCTTTCAAAAAAAAAATCAAAAAGCTTCACGGTGAAAAGGTTGATATTGCATTTTTCCCTGTGGATCCAAGATTAAAACATAACTATAGCCTAGGTGGAGAATATTTTATTAAAGAAATAAAACCTAGTGTTTTTATCCCAATGCATTTTGGTGAAGATTATGGAGCAATAAAAAGTTTTGCAGAAAAGGTAAAGGAGTACTACTCTGAAGTTATTGAAATTACCGCCAAAGGTCAAAAGATACATCTATAGCAAAGTAAGTGTGAAACTGTCCCCTTGTTAAGAGATTGTTCTTGTTGTGGTAATTTTCCCACTTACTTTACTTAAGTTTTTAATTTTTAATGTAGGGTCGGTAACACCACATTGATCCAAAATGTTCTCAAACACGCTGTATTCATTTCTCTTAATAACAACTTCAATCTTGTATCTTTTGTCTCCATTATGGCCCCGAGCCAAGAAATTATTCACTGTATAGCCTTCTTCTCTAAGCTTTTCTGCTACTTGGATCATTTTATCTTTGTTGTTTAAAAATACATCTATCTCTAAAACGCCAAGAGCCATTCGTTCTTCAATTTTACTTCCTATAAAAACTCCCAGTGTCCTGCCTAATGCATAGGCAATTGTAAAATGCAACCCTTCTGAACTCGTCACCTTACTAACAACTGTTGCGAAAATCATAGCATCAATAAATACTAAAATGTACACTGGATTCATTATTTTTTTAGAAATAAGAATTGTTTTTAGCGTTGCTAAAACATTGGTAAAGGATGTTATTAGAAACAGCCCTATGAGTGAGTATATAACACTATTTGTCATAAAAAAACCTCCTTTCAAAATTTAAAAATAAAAAAACTAACATATCTATCATGTTAGTAAATAATCAGTATTAAAAATTATACAAAATATCAAAACTATTTTCATGGCTTTACATACCCATTGCAGGGCATATTAAAAGAAACAATGAGAACAAAATGAGTAATTGCTTTTTAATAATTCGTCCGAGAACTTATGAATAGAAATAGATTTGCAATTCTATTATCTAACGACTAACTTATGTAGTATATCATGTATAACAAGTATTTGCAAATTATACTTTAGCTTTTACTCTATAATCCACGTGAGTCATGTGCATACAATGATTAAAGTGAAGGCTAGGCTTCACTTTAATGCAACTGTTTTATTTTTTGCTAGATAAATCAGGAGTCTTTCTGTAATTAGTTGCTTGTTCAAAGGCATATGCTATTTCAATCAAAATTGGTTCTTCCCATTCTCTGCACAAAATCTCCATTCCAATCGGTACCCCTATAGGAGCAGAATCTGTTGGCTTGGTAAATCCGGCAGGTACTACGCAGGAGGGGAAACCTGTAACAGAACCTATGACACCATTTCTCTCAATCTGTGGTTCTCCTACCTTCACCACAGGTCTTTTTTGGTGAGGATAGATGATTGCATCTAGATCATATTTTGCCATTATAGCCATTACAAGATTTCTAAGCTCTATTCTCTTGATTAGACGTTCATTGTATGCTGGAGTATTTATATCAAGAGTCTGAGCATGTTTTATATTGTCTTCTATTCCTTCGTGATATTTGCCTGATGCTATAACATCTGCTAGAGAGTGTACATTGGCTCTTGTACCCAGATCTTTTAAATAATCATTCAGATGAGCTTTCAAATCATACAGATGTACGCTGACCTCTTTGACCAGCTTATCAGCATCTATGTTTTCTTCAATGGGTACCAATACTGCCCCATTATTTTTCATATCTTCCAGGCTCTTATTTACTGCCTCATTTACTTCTTTATGAATCTCTGCGGTTCCAAAGAAGCTCTTAAGTATTCCGATTCTTTTTTCGCTTAATCCATCTTTGTTTAAAAATTCAGTATAGCTTTCAGGAATATATCCTATAGACCAAGCTGTAGCTGGATCTTTCGCATCATATCCGGATA
Source organism: Lutispora sp. (assembly GCA_028709965.1). GTDB lineage: Bacteria > Bacillota > Clostridia > Lutisporales > Lutisporaceae > Lutispora. Next base: position 22,468 of record JAQUTA010000014.1, on the reverse strand, counting down.
TAACATCCAACACTCTGGCTGCATCCTCTACTGTACGCATTATTGGGCCTGCAGTGTCCTGAGTCATGGAATAAGGCACGATGCCATCTCTGCTGACCAATCCAACAGTTGGTCTCAGTCCTACTAAGCTGCAGGCCGAAGCAGGTGATCGCACAGAGTTTATAGTATCAGTGCCTATGCCTATAATACCAAAGTTTGCAGCAATTCCTGCTCCGGTGCCGCCGCTTGAACCTCCCGGCGTTCTTGTGAGATCATAAGGATTTAACGTCTGCCCTAATATGGAACTGGCAGTCTCTCCCCATACGGCAAATTCATGGAGATTCACTTTGGCCAATATTATAGCCCCTGCTTCCTTCAGCTTTGCTGTAATAAATGCGTCATCTTCAGGTATCATTCCTTCTAAGCTCAATGAACCTGCAGTGGTGGGCATATCCCCCGTATCCACATTGTCCTTCAGCAATACAGGTATACCATGCAAGGGTCCAGTAAAGCCCGATTCTTTAAATTGCTCATCTAGACTGTCTGCAATTTCCAATGCTTTTGGGTTTATCATTATTACCGTGTTGATTGCGGGGCCCTGCTTATCAAAAGATTCAATTCTTTCTATGTACATCTCTACCAATTGGCGGCAAGTCAATTTGCCAGCCTCCATCGCAGCATGAACCGATGCAATGGTCGCCTCCTCTAGGCAAAAACTATCTATTTTGCTCATAATTTCCTCCTTTTCTGAGTGCCAATGATGCTAGCCACATCAGTTAGTCAGTTATTGAATTTATTCATATATATTATTATACATCTAGGCTCTTCTTATTAAAACTATAAGATTAATACAAAAACTATCTCGTATTCACACTGTATTTTGTTAAAAGTCAACAACAGATTGTGCTGATGCCTTTTCTGTTTACAATTTTATTGGTTTTCTAAAGATTTTGTTATTTTTGCCCATGCCAGCTTAGTATTTTCAAAATCTTTATAGTGATCTTCTACATGGGTATGATAAAATTCAAGTTCCTTCAATATATTTTTAAATTCGTCATTTCCAAAGTAACTACAAATCTTTGGAATTACTTTGGATAAGTTTTCTTTCATTTTCATAATTTCCATTTCATAATTATCTCTTTGAGTAATATAAAGCAAGAGTGGCTTGTATCTAATCCACCCAATTGAAGCCTTTAAAAATCTTTTAGTAATAACGCCTGAATCAGCCCTCATAGCTTTTAATTTGTTAGGAAGCACTCCAAGAAGCAAATGCTCATAAGCGGAAAAACCATCATGGAAGGTATAGCAAGGAATTTTCCATACATCACATTTACCAATGCTAGTGCTTAGAAAGGTGTCTTCCCCTCTGGCTCCCGGTGGATTGTAGAATGGAAATATTTTATTCGGATTTTTTAGGTTAAAACCTAAGTTGGCACCCGAAATAAATTTCATACCGTCTATTTCTTTAACTACTTTAGTGGTCTCACTATTAATTATATCAAGATCCGCATATGTAACTCCGCCATCATTCATTTTTTTTCTTATTGAATTCCAGTTAATAATATCATTGCTTATAGATTCTATAAATATTCTAAAATCCTCTTCGGAGAGCTTGTCGTTGAATTCCATATATGGAATGGGGGAAATATATCCGCAGTGATACCCATGAGTCATGTCGACGTTTTGAATATTGCTAATATGTGTTGATAAAACTTCTTGACCTTTCCATACAAGGCTATCATTAATTTTTATAGTTGCTATGGGATATTCGTCATCATCGAGGAAAATCAGATAGTCCATCTTATTTTTTAATGCAAAATACAAAACTGCATTTCTTTTCATAGCATATCCTTCACCAAATATCAATCTAGCCTCTTTTAAACTAACAACTTTCTTCTCAACTAGATATTGTGCCTCGTTTGCTATTGAAGAATTTCCTAAGTAATAAGCCGAGTCCACCATTTCCAATATTTCTTCATCCACAATTTTGTAATCACTTACTTTTGTTCTTTTATACTTTAAATCATAAGCAACAAAAAGGTGGAGTAAAATTTTTTTATTATCTACAAGTCCAGATTCATTCCAGTTATCCACATATGTTTTTACCACGTTTTTGAAATTCTTACGTCCTGTTACAAAGCCAATGCCAACATTTATCTTCTTCTTTTTGATCTTCATATAACTTAACCTGCTTTCCTATGCATTATAAAAATCACTTCGCCGCATCCTTTAGAGCCCTCTACCAGTTAATACTAATATATTTACCATAACACTAAATTAACATACTGTCGAATTCATTTCTAATGGCTATTTTCTGTCCTCTAGCTTATTTTGCCACCTTGTAATAACATTGAATTAATATGTTATAATATTGAACGAGACTTCATTTTGCGAAGCAAAATGTTAGCCGAGTCCATACTGAACTTAGCTGCCCTTGGCACCCGCAGCATATTAAGGTGGGGGACTTAGGGCGGGTTAGTTCAGTGTTAATACTAACTAAAAGGAGAGAGCTATGGAAACTTCATTTGATAAATTAGGATTAAATCAAAACTTGGTAGAAGGTTTAAAAAAAGAAAAAATATATGAGCCTACAGCTATACAAGAGGCAGCTATACCGCCTGCCTTGGAAAACAGAGATATTATAGGTCAGTCCATAACAGGAAGCGGTAAAACTCTGGCCTACCTGCTGCCTATATTCCAAAGAATACAAAGTGACAAAAGAGAAGCCCAAGCAATAATTTTGGCTCCCACTCATGAATTGGCCATGCAGATATACAGCGTAGCTAATATTTTAGCGAAAAACTCTGGATTACCTATTCGCTCAGCTTCAATTATTGGTAGAGTAAAAATAGACCGACAAATAGAAAAGCTTAAAGAAAAGCCTCATATAATAGTGGGGTCTCCAGGCAGGATACTTGAGCTTATAAAGATGAGAAAAATAGGAGCTCATACAGTGAAGACCATTGTTATTGATGAAGCTGACAGGCTTTTGGATGACAATAATATATCTCAGGTAAAGAACGTAATCAAGACCACCCTGAGGGACAGACAGCTGATGATGTTTTCTGCAACCATAAACGAAGCCACGGTTGATATTGCAAAAGCAATGATGAAAGAGCCAGAGGTAATAAAAATTGAAGAAGAGCTTATGAACCCTAATATTGATCATATGTATATAGAGGCAGACCAAAGGGATAAGGTGGAGACTTTAAGAAAGCTCATAGCCTCAATAAAACCTGAAAAGGCAATAGTTTTTCTCAACAAAAATGAGGAAATACAGGAAGTCACTTTTAAGCTCCAGTATCATAATATAAAAGCCTACGGCATATATGGAAATGCTTCAAAAGAAGAGCGGAAGAAAGCCTTGGAAGACTTCCGTAGCGGCAAGCTGCAACTGCTCATAGCTTCAGATATAGCCTCTAGAGGTCTGGATATAAAAGATATAACTCATATATTCAATCTGGATCTGCCAGAAAATTTGAAGGAATATCTTCATAGAGCAGGAAGAACAGGGCGAACCGGCAATTTAGGCACTACAATCTCTATAGTAAATGAAAAAGAGGTTCCTTTAATCAAGAAGATTGAAAAAACCTATAATATAAAGATCAAATCCAAGTCACTATATGGTGGAAGGCTGCAGGACCGATAAAGTCCAGTAGCCTTCTTAGCTCCGAAAGCTGTTAATTTCCTCTAGAAATGCCTGTCCATACCTCTCAAGCTTGACCTGCCCAACACCGGTTACTTGTAAAAACTCATCACTGTCTTTGGGCATTTTTATACACATATCCTTGAGAGCAGCATCCGCAAAAACTATATATGCCGGAACTCGCTGTTCTTGGGCAATTTTGCTTCGGAGTAATCTTAATTTCTCAAATAGCTCCTCATTTATGTTTCTATCTAATTGTTTTGTTTTGGTTTTAGTTTTACTAGGTTTATCATTCTCTTTATAATGCTTTTGTACCTTCATACTGATCTTGCAATCATCGAAAAGTACTTCTCCAGCCTTCTTTGCAAGCTGAACCACAGGATATTCACTGTTTGTTATCTCCAAGCAGCCCTGCAATACAAGGAAATTTATAATATCCCTCACCTTGCTCTCGGGAACATCAGACATTACCCCATAGGTTGATATCTGATGAAGATTGTTCTTTATTATTCTTTGATTCTTACTGCCTCTCAATATATCTACAATCATTTTTATACCAAAACGCTGACCCACTCTTTTTATACATGACATTATCTTTTGAGCTTCAATTGTCACATCTTCTTCTTCAAAGTTTGTGTTACAGCTTGAACAATTTCCACAATAATTTGATGTTTTTTCTCCAAAATAGCCTAATATATATTCCCTCAGACAATCATTGGTATGACAATAAAATGTCATTATCTTTAATAGCTCCCGGTCTTTTTCTTTTATAGCTTCAATTGCATCTCTGTCCAATTGCTCATTGCCATTGGAATTATCAATGAGCAATTGGTTTATGACCACATCTTGTCCGCCATAGAACAATAGGCATTCCGCAGGCTCGCCATCTCTTCCTGCTCTCCCAGCTTCCTGGTAATAGCTTTCTATATTTTTTGGCATATTATAATGAATGACATAAGAAACATTAGACTTATCAATGCCCATGCCAAAAGCATTTGTAGCCACCATTATGTTGGATTTGTCATATATAAAAGAATCTTGATTATATCTACGCTCTCCCTCCGAAAGCCCAGCATGATATGGTGCGGCAGCAAAGCCTGATTTGATCAGATTGCTGCAAACCTCATCCACAGTTTTTCTTGTGGAGCAATATATAATTCCGCATTTAGTTTTATTTCTTTCTATATATTCTTTTAATGCAGCAAGTTTATCCTTAGGTTTTTGTACGGAAAAATATAGGTTTTTCCTATCAAATCCTGTTGTTAATATATATGGCTCCTCCAAATTAAGCTTGTCTATTATATCGTCCCTAACCTGTGGAGTAGCAGTTGCAGTAAATGCTGTTACAACCGGTCTATCTGCAAGTCCGCAGATGAATTGGGGTATTTTAAGATAGCTTGGCCTAAAATCCTGACCCCATTGTGAAACACAATGAGACTCATCAATGGTGACCATTGATATTTTTGCATTTTGTGTAAAAAAAATAAACTCTTCTGTAGATAGCCTCTCCGGCGCCACATAAATTATCTTGTATTTGCCATCTTTTGCATTTTGCAGAGCCTTAATATATTGACTATGGTTAAGAGAACTATTTATGTATGCAGCACTTATGCCGGCTTGGGTAAGAGAGCTGACCTGATCCTTCATTAGTGAAATCAAAGGAGATATTACTAATGTTATTCCATCAAACATAAGAGCAGGCAGTTGAAAGCATAGGGATTTGCCCGCTCCTGTCGGCATTATTCCCAGAGTATCTCTACCATTTAGTATATTATCAATAAGCTCCTCTTGTCCCACTCTAAAAGATGTAAATCCAAAGTAATCTTTTAAAACACTTAACTTTTCCATATAGACTCCTATATCTAATTTGTAATAATTATCTCAATAATACCATACTTTCAGATCTCCTTCACGGTTAACATGACTGTCACTTTAATAAGTATGAAATTGTTTGGAACAATAAA
>JAQUTA010000014.1:0-16779 GCA_028709965.1 Lutispora sp. | reverse complement strand
ATAAATCTATAAGGAGGGCAAGTTCATTGATGAAAAAAATAGCCGGCGGGATTTTAATTCTAAGCTTAGTTTTCATGGCCGCCCATATTTCAATAAATCTACAATATAGCAAAGCTTTTACTAGCCCAGGCTTAAAAAACTCTAAAATAAAAATGAAACAAGACCTTCTGTGCTTAATGATGGCATATTCAGAGTACATTACAGACATAGAGTGTGCCGACAATGGAATGGTATACCTAGTAATGAAATCAGGAAAAAGAATTGTTTATGATGATAAAAGAGTAAAGAGTATTGAGGTGAAAATAGCTAATCCAGATTTGCAAGACATGATGGAGCAAATTTATCCACTGGCACCTGTTAAAAATCTTATGGATGCCAACTTTGATCCTGGCCGTTCAAGAGTGTACGGTTTGTTGGAGGAAGTATATGGTAAATCCAGGCAACAGGTTGAATCTAATCTGACAAATGTTAAAGCAGTATATAATTCCTTTCAATTTAACGGGAATAATCAAGCAGCAGAGTCTCTTCAGGCTGTCATGCAAGAGCTTATACCTCTTATGGAAAAAAGACCTGATATCAGGACATGTGTATTGCCTTGCAGCGGTACATATAACTATCGCTATATTTCAGATACAAATCGTTTAAGCCCTCATGCTTTTGGGATTGCAATTGATCTTGCACGGGATAATAGAGATTATTGGAAATGGGCATCGAGAGAAGAGGGACAAAATAGATTGGCATCATATCCTGAAGAACTTGTTGATATATTTGAGAGAAATAATTTCATTTGGGGAGGAAAATGGGGGCATTTTGACATCCTGCACTTTGAATATAGGCCGGAAATCATTCTGATGGCACGATATTTTGGAGATAGCCATAACTCTGAAGAATTATGGTATAAAGGAGTGCCCCTTGAAGAGACTTCAATAAAGTCTTATATTAAAAAAATTGACCTGATATTAAAATAAATTTAGTACTTTTAAACAAGCTAACAGCTATATATTAAATTATCAGAAAAATAATATTTTATATGGCAAAGGAGCATTGTGTGTTGAAAACTCCTTTAATAAAAAAAGCCGATCAAATCATTATAAAATTGGTAATTCTAATTAGTTTACTGTTGATTGTGAAACTCATAATATCTGATGGTTTTTTGCATGCCGTATTCAATTTTAATGTTGAAATGAGCCATTCCATACAGATCATTTTTGAAAAAAGAAATAGGGCTATAATAGGCCGCGATTTAGAATTAATTGAATCAATGTACAATACAGAAACAAAATATGGGACTTGGGCTTATGAATATGAACTAAGAAAAATGAAGTATATCCATAATTGGGAACAGAAACAAGGCGTAAGATTCATAGAAATTATCCCTAAAACAGTAGTTAGAAATATTAAAAATAGTGAAGATAGACTCTCAGCCAATATATTATGTTCAACAGAGTACAAATATATATATGAGGATAAACCGGATGAAGTAAATAGCTGCAAGATTGGAACCCATCATGTGCTTGAGCTTATCAAGCAAGACGACATATGGGTAATTGCAAAAGAATGGTATAAGGATCCCTTTGCAGATTCTTTGAAGTTAGATAATTTAAAAGTGGATTCTATAAAACAGTATATTTTATCTCAAAGCCCAAGAGAACTTTCCAATATTGGCGAAAGGCGAGAAAAAGCCGTAGAGTATGCTGACCGATATTGTGGTGCTGCAAGTGAAGAACAATATGGGTTCAAATATAATAAGGCTTATAGAAATTACAATTACCAGGGAGGGGATTGTGCAAATTTTGCATCTCAGATTTTGCACGAAGGAGGAAAGTTTAAAAAGAATAATACTTGGAATTATGATAGCAATGGTGCAACACGAGCTTGGTTAAATGCCGGCGGTTTTAAAAACTATATGATCAGCAGTGGCCGAGCCTCCCTCATTGCATATGGAAGTTTTGAAAAAGTTTATAAAGCTTCATATAAACTTTTACCTGGAGATTTTGTAGCCTATGAAAAAAAAGGTGATATCACTCATATTTCAGTCGTTACGGGTGCAGATTCGAGAGGATACTCACTGGTAAGCTGCCACAATACAGATAGAAATAGAGTTCCATGGGATCTGGGTTGGAGTAATTCAAGTATTAAATTTTGGCTGGTGCGTGTACATTATTAGTAAAACCCTCCCCTTCAAGTATAAACTTTTCTCTTTGCTAGATAATAATGTTAAAGAAAAGGATTGAGGGAGGCAGAGAATTGAACGAGGGCTTAGTAGTATTTGTACGTTCTATTATTGGATTCTTTTCTTTACTTATTTTTGCAAGAATAATAGGTAAGCAGCAAATAAGCCAGCTGACCTTTTTTGATTATGTATTAGGAATAACCATTGGTTCTGTGGCTGCATCCCTTACTACCGACTTGTCAAGCAGAGCCTGGCCTCATTGGATAGGCCTTTTAACTTGGGCATCGCTGGGATACCTTATGGAATTCATCACCAAGAAATGGAGATATGCATCAAAATACATAGAGGGTGAACCTGCAATAGTCATTATGAATGGTAAGATTATGGAGGATACCTTGAGGAAAATGAAATATAAAGTATCGGATATCATGGAGCTGCTCAGGAACAAAAGTGTATTTGATCTGACCCAAGTTGATTTTGCCATTATCGAGCCCAATGGTCAAATATCTGTACTAAAAAAAGCACAATATGAGCCACTCACAGCTAAGGATATGATGGTTGCTAAAACTTCTGCCGGAATAAGCACAGAGCTTATTTATGATGGAAAGCTTATAGAAGAAAACCTGAAGCAGCTAAACAAAGACAAAAGCTGGATTATGACTGAACTTAAAAAACAGGGTATTAATGATGCTTCAGAAGTCTTCCTTGCTACCTTAAACCCTGCAGGAAGCCTTTATATAGATAAATATGAAGACCATATAAAAAAGGTAACCGATATAGGTGATTATAAGGGCCCTTACTAAGGAGGTACAGCTTATGAGAAATTTTTTAGTAAAATCCATTCCAATAGTAACATTGACTCTATTCATACTGATCATGCTAAGCGGCAATATACTGAAGCGACCTCTTGGAAAGGATGACAATATACCGGAGACCATTCAGTCTATTATGCAAGATGTAGAGTCTGAAAAGTGGGATAAAGCATATAAACGAACCGAACAATTATCAAATTCATGGCACAAAATAGTCCGCCGTGTTCAATTCAGTTCAGAAAGAGATGAAATAAATGGATTCAGCATGAATGTTGCCCGTCTCCGCGGCGCAATTATGACCAAGAATAAATCAGGTGCATATATGGAATTAAGCGAGGCTTATGAGCATTGGGAGGAACTTGGAAAATAAGTATATGTGGGACAATAGGCTTATTTTCAAACACCCTCACTGCTTTTCTATCCTCTTATTACACATTTAAAACACTCTTTTTAAAATTTTTTACCACAAATTGATTTTTCACTATATAATATATATAATGAAAAAAAATGGGGTGTTATTTTGAGTATAAAAATAGTTACTGATAGTACCTGCTATATACCAAAAGATATTAGGGAAAGTCATGATATTAGCATTGTATCATTGAGTGTAAATTTTGAATCCAAAACTTATATAGAAGAGGAAACAGATTATACTGATTTTTATGAAAGACTTTCAGAAAGCGATATATTGCCTACTTCTTCACAACCCTCTTTGCATTCTTTGATCAATTGCTTTGAAAACATTGTTTCAGCAGGCAATAGTATTGTAGGTGTATTTATATCTTCTCTTATGAGTGGTACATATTCGGCAGCTCTTACAGCCAAAAATATTATTGTGAAAAAATATCCCCAAGCCAATATTGAGATTGTTGATTCAAAATCAAATTCAATGGAAATGGGCTTAGCTGTTTTAGCAGGAGCTATAGCAGCCAAAACAGAAGAGTCTATTAAGGATGTTATTGATTCAATAAATTATATTATTGACCGAAGTCGTTTCTTATTTGTGCCTGAGACTCTTACATATTTAAAAAAAGGTGGACGAATAGGAACTGCATCGGCACTTTTAGGCACTATTCTTCATATAAAGCCTATACTCACTGTTACAGATGGTATGACCACAGTGTTTGATAAAGTCAGGACAAAGAAGAAAGCTGTTGAAAAAATAGTTGACTTTTTCTTAGAGGAAATAAAAGAAAAAGGATTGGGGCAAGTTGTGGTTCATCATATTAATTGCGAAACTGAAGGAAGAAATCTGGCTGATCTTATTCAGAGCAAAATAGGCAAAGAAGTTCCTGTATATGCTATAGGTCCTGTAATAGGTTTGCATGTTGGTCCGGGTACCATTGGGATAGCCTATTACACAGAAAGATAGCTTCTATGAATATTTCTTTTGCACCAGCACTTAGGAGGAATTATATTGAATAATACTGCAAAAAATATAGAATATAAATATAAAAAATTTATACAAGCACACTCAAAAGGACATTTTATGCAATCCCCTGAATGGGCAAAAATAAAATCATCATGGAAAAATGAAATAATACTTGTAGAAGATGAAAATGGTGAAATTAAAGGCTCAATGAGCCTTCTGATAAGAAAGCTTCCTCTATTAAACTACACAATGATGTACTCCCCTCGAGGACCCGTCTGCAACCCCCATGATTCACAAACTTTAAGAGAGCTGCTCTCTAAAGCCAAACAACTGTCAAAAAAATACCATAGTTATGTTTTGAAAATGGATCCGGATATTGAAATAGAGGATACAAAATTTGAAGAAATTATCAAAGATATTGGCTTTAAAGTTAATCGTGGATTAAGAAATTATGAGGGAATTCAACCAAGATTTGTTTTTAGGCTTGATATAAAGAATAAGTCAGAAGAAGAAATAATGCAAAATTTTCATCAAAAAACCAGATATAATATTCGTCTTGCAGAGAGAAAAGGCGTAGAATGCAAAATTGGCTCAAGAGCTGATATAGCAATATTTCATAAGCTGATGACCGAAACAGGTATACGAGATAAGTTTCTCATCAGACCTCAAGAATATTATGAAAAAGTGTACGATACTTTAGGCCCTGAGCATGTAAGATTATATTTGGCATATGTTGACGGAGAAGCTATTGCAGGAACAATAGCTATACTCTATGGCAACAAATGCTGGTATCTATATGGAGCCAGCAGAAATGTCCATAGAAATTTGATGCCTAACTATTTGCTGCAATGGAATATGATTAAATGGGCTATTGAATCAAAATGTGACGTCTATGACTTCAGAGGAGTTCCGGGAAACATTGACGATAGCAATCCAATGGTTGGGCTATATAAGTTCAAGGTAGGCTTCAAGGGTAAGTTTACTGAGTTTGTTGGTATGCTTGACTATGTCTTCAATCCGTTTATCTATTTTTGTGCAGAATATGGCATTATAGTTTTTAGGGAATTAAGAAGGAGAATGCATACACTAAAAAATAGTATTAAAGGTTAAGTATATTGAGTTTTTAGAAGCTTTGCGTTAGAATGAATAGTAATAAATTCATAAGCGATAAAGGTGGTTTAAAATTTTGAAAACAATAGAAAGAGAGTTTATTCCGGTAATATTAGGAAATGATATAAACACCTATAGCCTGGCAAGAGCTTTTTATGAAGAATATAAAACAAAGTCAATTGTTATAGGAAAATATAGCAGCGGGCCAAGCAGCAATAGTAAAATAATAGATTTTTATGCTGAAAAAAATTTGGACAGGCAAGAAAAATTTATGGAGACAATTGATACTATAGCTTCAAAATACTCAAGCAAAAAAATCATAATATTAGGCTGCGGTGACAGCTATGCTGAATTGATCATGAAAAACAAGAACTCATTTAAAGAAAATGTAATAGCACCTTATATAGAAGAAGAACTGATGAACGATCTTATGAAAAAGAGCAAATTCTATGAGATGTGTGACAAATATGATTTAGAATATCCTAAGACCCTTATTCACACAAGAAATATGGGAGAGAACTTTACATTATTCTTTGACTTTCCAATCATATTAAAGCCATCCAATAACATTGCTTATTGGGAACATGAATTTAAAGGGCAAAAAAAAGTATATAAGCTGACTAATATGGAAGATTTGAAAGCAACCATAAATTCTATTTACACAGCTGGTTATGATGATAGCCTGATAATTCAGGAATTTGTTCCCGGTGAGGATTCACATTTAAGAATAATGATATGTTTTTCCGGCAAAGACAAAAAAGTAAAATTAATGTCTTTGGCTCATGTTATGCTAGAAGAGCATACCCCACACGGACTTGGTAATTGTGCTTTACTTATGAATGAATATAACAAGGAATTGTCCGAGATGATAAAAAACTTCTTAGAAAATATCCAATACGAAGGCTTTTCAACTTTTGATATTAAATATGACTATAGGGATGACAAATTCAAAGTATTGGAAGTGAATCTAAGACAAGGCAGAAGTAATTATTATGTGACCGGTGCAGGTTATAACCTGGCAAAATATGTTGTTGAGGAATATATCTACAACAATAGCATGGATTTTGAAATAGTAAACGTTGAAAACCTGTGGACGGTAATACCAATGCAAATAGCACACAAGTATGTAAAAGATAAAAATCATATAGCCAAAATAAAAGACTTGATCAGGGATGGGAAAGTGGTCAATCCATTATTCCTTAAAGGGGATAACAATATAAAAAGACTTTTATTTTTATATAAGTCTCACATAAGCCAATTTATTAAATTCAAAAAATATTTTGTGAGGTAAGCATTATGATTATAAATAGGACTACAGAATTTCAATCTTTTTTGCAGGAATGTTTTAAAGATGAAAGAAGAAATATAGAATTAAGACTATCTAATGAAGAAATAGAGTATGCAAAAGAGAAGTATCCAAAAGCCGTCTTTAAAAAAATGTCAACTGGCATATGCGATGATGGTAAAACTTGGTATGTAGTTACCTTATAAGGGGATGATAAATTATGAAAAGATATACAATAGACGAATACGCAATGAAAATACAAGAAAATAATCTGCTGATTTCTAAAAACTATGCTGCAAATATAGGCAAACAGTTTATCGATAAAGTATCATATAATTCTAATGATGTTGCTGAAAATACACTTTTTATATGCAAAGGGAAAGCCTTTAAGGAGGAATATCTGGATAAAGCAATCAACGAGGGATCTATTGCATATATAAGTGAAATTGACTATCACAAGAACATACCCTGCATCTTGGTAAATAACGTTCAAAAAACCTTGTCTTTAGTTTCAAATATCTATTATGATTACCCATGGAAGAAGATGAATCTAATAGGTGTAACCGGTACAAAAGGAAAATCAACCACATGCTATTATATTAAATATATTATAGATGAATATTTGAATGATGAGGGAAAACCAACTTCCGGTATAATATCATCAATAGATACTTATGATGGAGTAATAAATGAAGAATCACATATTACAACTCCGGAGTCACTGGACTTGCAGCAGCATTTTAGCAATGCACAAAGCAGCAATATAACTCATATGATTACGGAGGTTTCTAGCCAAGCACTAAAATATGGCAGATTGTATGATGTCTGTTTTGATGTTGGCGTGTTTTTAAATATTTCTGAAGACCATATCAGTCCAATTGAGCATTCAGATCTTGAAGATTACTTTTCATCCAAATTGAAACTATTTAAGCAGTGCAAGATTGCCTGTATAAACTTAGAATCGGATTTTGCCTCAAGAATATTGGAAGCAGGAGGTAATTCTGAGAAGATTATAACTTTTGGTACAAGTGAAAATGCAGATATTTACGGTTACAATATAAGAAAAGATGGTAATAATATTGTGTTCGACGTAAGAACCGATAAGTTTGACAAAGAATTTATATTGACCATGCCCGGATTGTTTAATGTAGAAAATGCTCTGGCAGCAATTGCTGTTGCCTATTCATTAAATATACCAGAGAAATTTATCTTCTCCGGCCTAGAAAAAGCAAGATCCAGTGGCAGGATGGAAAAGTATGTGAGCAAAGATAAAGAGAAAATAGTAATAGTAGATTATGCTCACAATAAATTGAGTTTCACTAAATTATATGAGTCAACAAAAGAGGAATATAAGGGCAGAAATATTGTTACTGTTTTTGGGTGCCCCGGGGGAAAAGCTTTTTCCAGGAGAAAAGATTTAGGATTATTGGCAGGGTTGCACTCAGATAGCATAATTTTGACCTCTGAGGATCCTGGAGAAGAACAAGTCAGAACCATTTGTGAAGAAATTGCTGAATATGTAAAACGAAACAATGATAATTATGAGATAGTTGAGGATAGAGGAGAAGCTATAAAAAGCTCCATATTTGAGTCTGAGCCTAATACAATAATATTATTGACAGGTAAAGGCAATGAAAAAAGACAAAAGATAGGCAAGGCATACATTCCATGCCCCTCAGATGTTGATTATGTAATACAGTATTTAGAAGACTATAATAATGCAATAAAAGAAGTAGCCGTATCGCTGGAATAATAAATAAAAGCTGTAAATCTTCCAATTTAGGTGATTTACAGCCTTTTTGTTAATTTATTGGATTATCAATGAAATCATATAGCTTATAATCTGAATCATCAAAATGCCACCATTCAATATTGATTGAATTAAACCCAGCTTGTTTCATAGCCTTTTCTAAGAGTTGTGCATTTTGTTTTTGAGTTGGTGTTGCATACACATACTTTCTCGTAGCTTTGCCGGTCATATCATCAAATCCACTGGGCATATCAATATCTACTCCATCTAAATCAGTTAACATAACATCAACAGTACATCCTCGGGTGTGGTTTGAGCCTATTTTAGGATCTGCAAAATATATCTTCTTTTCTGCTTTATCCCACAGCTTCTGCTGTACTGAAGAAGGCCTATAAGCATCCCATATTTTAATTCTATAACCTTGCTTGTTTAAAATTTCATTGGCGACTTTTAGCTTTTTAGCTGTTTCTACTCTCAGCAATGCCTCATTGCTTTCATATAGCACTTCCCCCGTAACATTATCCGTGGTTGCATATTTTAATTCTATCAAAATGTTTGGAATATACTCCTGTAAATTTACTAATTGAGGCTTTGCTTTTTCCGCGATAGTATCTTCACTCATTTTATATGTTGAATACTTATTTATTTTGTTTAGTATTCTTACAATATCACTACCTTTTGCAGGAGTGGGCTGATAATCATTTATATGCTTGACTGACGAAATATAACAGGGAATATAATCCGGTTCTTTTATTTGGGCAATGGATTTATCTCCATTAAACACTATTTCCTGCTGATAAATAAAAGTATCAAAATCCGGCGGTCTTTTATTACCACCAAAACCGAAGTTTCCTAGGCTATATAAAATATATTTATCCTTATATTTCTCAATTCCCTGAATAACATGTGGGTGTGTGCCTATTACAAAATCCGCCCCACTGTCTATTGCAAAATAAGCCAATTCGGTCTGGGTTTCGTTATGGGTATGTACATACTCCTTTCCCCAGTGGAAGTTTGCTATAACAAAGTCATTATTGCTCTTTAATAATTTTATTTTGTTTTCTATGTCAGCTTTAAATTCATCTTTATTTGTGCCTTGTTCAAATTCTCCAAGTTCATTAAATCCGGCTACCCCTATGTTTATTCCTTTTATGTTTGTTTCATATATATCATCATATCCGAAGTATCCAATACCAAGGTTTTCTAGTGTTTCCTTAGTATCGTCATAGCCTTTTTGACCAAAGTCATAAGTATGATTATTGGCAAGATTGACTACTTCAATATTAGCTTCCTTAAGAACTCTAGCATATTTAGGGTCTCCCTTGAACCAATAATTATTTCCATAATCATATTTTTCTGCTTTTTGCTCTTCCAAAGTAAATGCATTTTCAAGATTTGCAATAGTCAAATCATCCTCAGCAAAAATATGCGCAACACTGGAGAAAAAGTAACCATAGTCTTCATTATTCTTTTCAAAAACATCATCCATAGAGTCTTTATGTGCAAATCTATAATCTCTGCCTAAGGCCACGTCCCCTATGGCACTTATTTTTATTGTTACTTCCTTGGGTTTTTCATCTTTAACTATATCCGGCTCTGTATTATTATATGGCGGGATACTTGAAGACCCTTTAATATTATCGCTAAAGGTAGTGTACATATACTTCCCAAAAATAATAACAACTGCAACAATTATTATAAACCTTATCCTTCTCATAAAAGCGCTTTTTTTTCTATTTCTTCTACTCATAAAAGCTAGTCCTCCATTCCTACTGCTCAAAATACATTGTTTGTTGTCTAACTCATATTACATAATATCATATTGACTATATGGGTTCAACAACTTGAATCCTTAAGCCCGTTTCTTCATTTTTCTTCTTATGGCGCTTATAATAATTTCTACGTCCTCTATCTTCATAAAATAGATTGCAACAAAATACACCAAAGCCCCTATTCCCATAGATATAAATAGGGATAGCTTATAATCCATATTATTTTGCAAGATATTGTATGCATATTTAGCGATTAGTCCCATGATCAATGATGAAAATAGAATCTTGATAAATGAGATGCTTATTTCTTTCATACCAAAGGGGCCTATCTTTTTTCTTAGGCTTATAAACAGCAACACGGTGCAAAACAGAGCAGCTATACTTGTGGCTAAAGCAAGCCCGCCTATGCCTAAGAATTTGGATAAAATTATATTTAATATTATATTTAATACCATAGATATAAATGCATTTATCATAGGGGTTCTAGTATCTTGTAATGAATAAAAAACCCTGGCTAATACCTCTCTCAATCCAAAACCCGTCATGCCAACTGCATAAAAAAATAGGGCATAGGAAGTGAGATGTGCAGCCTGAGCATCAAATGCCCCTCTGCCAAAAAGCAGCTGCACTACAGGTCCTGCAAATATCATAGAGGCTACAGTAGCAGGAACAACCAGTAAATTGCTGCCTGTGATTGATTCTTTGAGTGAGCTTTTTATCCCCTCCATATCACCTTCAGCAGCCATTTTTGAAATCAGAGGATACATGACTGTTGCTATGGAAGCGACAAATATACCTTGTACAAAACCATTTAGCTTATTAGCATAATATAAGGCAGATATTCCACCTACAACAATTCGAGATGCAATAGTCCTGTCTACCAGCCAATTGATCTGGTTTGCAGAATTTCCAATAATAACAGGCAATGCTTGATGCATCATCTTTATTAGATGATTGTCCTTTATATCAAATATAAAACTATATCTATATCCTCTTTTATATAAGGAAGGCAATAAAAATATAGCCTGAGATGCAGCTGCTAATACACTACCAATTGCCAAAATCATTACATTGGATCTGGCACTGAGCATTATTGATGTAATAATGATGAAATTTGAAACAAAGCCCAAAACTGTAGGCAGTATAAATCTGTCTTTTAACTGGAGATAACTTCTGTATATATAGCCTATGGCCGTAAAATATATGCCTAATACGCTAACCCGGGTAAAAGAAATGGCTAAATTTAATGTCTCTCCTTCAAAGCCGGAAGCAAATAGCTTTACAACAGGTTCTGTAAAAGCAATCACAGCAATAACAATAAAAGTTGATATTGCCACAAAAACATTTGTAACGTTATTTGTAAAAGCTATAGCTGGTTCTGTTCCCTTTTTTCTCATAACATCACTATAAATCGGGATATAACTGGTAGAAAGAGCTGCCCCGACAAACCCAAATAAAACTGCAGGAATTGTTTGGGAAATCAAATAAGCATCACTTATATAAGAAGCGCCAAAAAAATATGATAAGGCTATTTCTCTTGCAAACCCAATAATCTTTGCAACAATAGTTAGTATCATCAATAGAAAGACGGTTTTTTTCATAGGGACTGCCTCATTTCATAGATTTATTAGTATATTATACCTCATTTTTCATAAGGCTGCATTATCCGCCTTTACTATTGATCATAAGCCATCAGCGTATTGTCTCTCCGGTGCTTTCTTCAATTGCACTTCCCTTGAAAGCCTTTCTATAAGACAATATTTCATATATAAGCATTACAAACCATCCGGCAGCAATGGCATAACACACGCTTATGATACCAAAATGTGGAGCAAGAATATACGATAATATAACTCTTATAATAATTTGTATGAAAGTACCGTAAAATGTTATGCTCAGTTTGCCGAGTCCCCTGAATAGCCCTTGGAAAACATTGTTAACATTTGAAAGTATATAAAAAACAGATATGCCCTTTAAGTATCCAATACCTATCTGTATGACTTCTTTTTCATCACCGGAAACAAATAGCTCCATAATGCTTTGGGCTCCGAAAAATATAATCAAGCCAATGATGCTACTATATACGGCCATTATAGCAAGGCTCTTGGTAAAACTTTCAATAATCCTGTCCATCTTTCCTGCTCCTTTATTTTGAGCAGAATAAGTAGCAACAGATGAAGAAAAGCTGTCACCACCTGCTATTACAAATCCATCAATCCTTGTAACAGAATTGTAGGCAGCTATAGAATTTGTACCAAAGGGATTAACAACTCCTTGAACTAACAACTTCCCCGCGTATA
This sequence comes from Lutispora sp., assembly GCA_028709965.1. Lineage (GTDB taxonomy): Bacteria > Bacillota > Clostridia > Lutisporales > Lutisporaceae > Lutispora. The sequence goes on along the minus strand of JAQUTA010000014.1, from coordinate 4,205 downwards.
TACAAGTTTGCTGCAATGCTGTTACCCAGCTATATTGTATAGTTTTCTTTAGCAAAGACTTGTCCATAATAAATTCATTTCGTTTAAGACTGAGTAGTGGAATTTTAGTATAAACATACGCTATGCACAACAAAGAGGATACACCTTGTGCAGTCACTGTTGCAATTGCCGAACCCGCTACCCCGAAATTGAAGACTTTAATTAAAACTACACATAAGATTGCATTAAGCACGCAAGAGATAATCAAAAAGAATAGCGGCGTCCTGGAGTCACCTATAGACCTAAGTGATGATGAGTAAAAATTATACAAAAACGAAAAAATTAATCCGCTAAATATTATCTTCAAAAATATTTCAGCATCATCTAAAATTTCCTCGGGGGTGCCCGTTAATACGAGAATCCACCTAGAAAGGAGTATGCAAACAATAGATAATGCTATTGTAAAAATAATACCTGCGATTAATGCTGTAGAAACTTCTTTTTTTAATTCTTCATATTCTCCTGCTCCAAAAATCTGAGACATAAGTACCGAAGTGCCAATGCATATGCCGAATATAAAGAAAATCGCCACGGACATAATTGGATTTGCAACACCTACAGCTGCCAGTGCGTTCTTGCCAATAAATCTGCCCACTATTATAGCATCTGTCGTATTATAAAGCTGTTGAAATAAATTCCCCAGTAACAAGGGAATAGCAAATGTAATTAAAATTTTTGATGTACTTCCTTGAGTCATATCACCTTTCATAGAACTTCCCTGCTGCATTAAGCCCTTTCAAATTTGTTCTTTGCCTTACATATTTCTATTCTTTAGAAGATTCTCCTTCTTTCAGGAGAATCTTTTCGCATCCGGGCATACACTGACTCTCTTAAAATCATTGCTTTATATCAAATACCATCAATACAGTATTTAACTTTCTCCCGGGCTGGGTAATCATTTTACCTTTTGCGTATAATCCAGATGATGCTCCACCATCAAGGTTCATAGCTTTGTTACAACCGAGCGACATCATTACCTGCGCTAATTCAGTCATATTCAAATTGCCACCAGTTACTAATATCAGTTTATTATCCTTTGTAATACCGAGAGCTGATCTATGAGCCCTATTAACAGCAATCTTGTCCTCCTTAAAGCCTTGAGCTATGGCATCAACTATTATCTTGCCATCCTTTACAAGATATGGCCCTGCCGAAATCATATAATCAACCTTATTAATATCTATTCCAGCAGTTTCAGTCCTTTTCGTTATTATTTCGGCTAAAGCAGCTCTATTATCTTCCACTGCTCTCTTTATTATATTATCTGTATCTAGTTGTAGGGTATCTTTATGATAAAAATCTATTGTCTTGCCTGGAGCAAACCTTTGATTAATATAATCGTCATCAGATGCATCCTTACCATAATATATGACGAACCCATCCTTTGGTATCTTTATGTCTGTTGTTCTCAGCTCTACTTTAGTAATTGCTTTGTTTGAAACGGTTATTGCCTTTCCCTCTGGGACTGCAAATGAATCCCCTCTTTCTGGAGTATAAAGATAAACCCCTGTCGAGTCTATGGGTCTAGTGTTTATGTACCAAATATTGAATAAATTAAAATCCATCCCGTTTTTTTCATTATTCCAGTTATTCTTAGTTTGTTTATTTAAACTTCCAAATAGTTTAGTCTGCTTAGCTGATAAAACAGGGGCTTTTGCTTCTAATTCTTCTATCCCCTTTTCAGTAACAGCAGAAGCTGTATAGTTTAACTCTACCGTTCTACCTATTCTAAATCTATCGTTGATATATTTATCATCAGCAGCATTGGCTCCGTAGTATATTATATATCCATTTGAAGGTATCGTTGTCTCTTTTGGGTTTTTTGTCACTTTTGTAATCTTATTTTGGATAACCTCTACAGCTGTTCCAGTTTCTAACCAAATATTGTTTCCTCTTTCAGGAGTATAAATATAGACGCCTGTGCTGTCTTTAGGCAGATTATTAACATACCAAACACTGAATAGATTAAAATCCATAGCCTGTCTTTCGTGATTCCAACTATTCTCTCTTTTGCCATCTAAGTATCCGTCAATTTTGACTTTGAAATAATCCATATCCACCTTATTCTTTTCTCTGATAACCAGGGAAGTATTCTCACCCTCTAAATATGTAAGTCTATTATTTTTTATTATTGAACCATAGGGTTCTAAAGAATTATAGGCATCGAAAAAATTTGCATTTATAGCGGCTACAGGTTTTTTCCTATTTATCATTGACATAAAATCTTCTGAACCGCTTACCTTATCATTGGCAGTTACTACTTCAATTTTCATATCTGGACTGTTCAAATCAATAGTTACTACATTAACGGTTTTATTTAAATCGTTAATTTTTATTGTACGAACTCCTGAACCCACATTTTCAGGAGCAGCATTTGTCATGTTAAATGTACCAAGTATCATTAAAATTGATAAAACCAAAGTAAAAATTTTTTTCATCAGTATTCCTCCCGAATTCTTATATCTATCTATCTGCTTCTTTTACTTCCAACCATTATTCTACCATATTCCCTTCCCTACAAATAGACATAAACAGCCAAATTTTATGATATAATATATTAGGGTGATTTATATGGAAATATTTAAAAATGATTGGCAAGGTTTATTAGAAGACGAATTAAAAAAAGATTACTACTTAAACCTTAGAAAATTTTTGATAAATGAATATAGGACAATAACTATATATCCGGATATGTATGATATATTTAATGCTCTACACTATACACAGTATAGCGATGTGAAGGTGGTCATACTAGGCCAGGATCCATACCATGGTTATAATCAGGCACATGGTCTGAGTTTTTCTGTAAAACCAGGTGTGCCGGCTCCTCCTTCACTTATGAATATATATAAAGAGCTAAATAGTGATTTAGGCTGTTATATTCCTAATAATGGTTACTTAAAGAAATGGGCTGATCAAGGAGTTATGCTTCTTAATACCGCATTAACAGTTAGGGCAGGCGAGGCAAACTCCCATAGAAATATAGGCTGGGAAAACTTTACTGATAAAATAATTAGTTTATTAGATGATAGGGAAGATCCTATTGTTTTCATATTATGGGGAAGCAATGCGCAATCTAAAATGAAAATAATACAAAATTCATGGCATCACATAATAAAATCTCCTCATCCAAGCCCACTATCTGCATACAGAGGCTTCTTTGGAAGCAAGCCCTTTTCCAAGGCTAATACATTTCTTAACTCAATAGGCAAGGGATCTATAGACTGGCAAATTGAAAATATATAATAACAATCTCTTTATCTATATATTTTTCTAATTCCTTTCTTTAGCTCCTAGTTCACGCAAAAAATAGTTCAGGTTCACATCTTTCCGCAAAATCAGTTTCCAGTTCTTTTTTATGTTGCAGATATTCCAGATCATCAAAGTATTTGGCTTGAACTGGACATTTTTTGATGCAGGCGCCGCATTTAATACAAATTCCCTTTAATTTTGATACATCATTTTGATCAATAGAACCCATGGGACAAACGTCAGCACATAATTTACAATTATTGCAGGCATCACTTGTTTTTGGAGTAACCCTTCTAATGTCAACAGGATTACCGTTTTTATCCTTGGGCATATAATATGCTCTATAGGGTCTATGTCCTGGTACAACAATCTTCTCAGTAATAGTACCATTCTCTAATTTGAATACTATGCCATCAGCAAATTCATTGATTATAGCCATATCTTTTTCATTTGGTCTGCCTTTTGCTAGGGTATATGAAAAAGCATGTTCTCCTATGAAGGCTGCCGCAGCAATTATATAAAATCCTTTTGATTCGAGAATATCTTTCAGCTCTATCAACGCATCATCATAATATCTATTTCCATAAACCACTACAGGTATAGCTAACGCACCATTACTAGAAATTGAATTCAAATACTTTAATAATACATTGGGTACTCTGCCAGCATAAACCGGAACTCCAATAACAAGAATATCTCCAATGTCAAAAGACATAGAATCTTCCCTAGCCTTTGGTAATGTAAAATCAATATAATTGACTGAGTTCTCCTCAATGATTTTAGCTGAGATCTTTTCAGCTATACCAGATATGACCTTTTTAGTTGTACCTGTAGGGCTGAAATACATTGCATTTATTCTATACTCCACAATACCACCCCTAAGTAGAATAGGTTTGTTACAAGGTCTTCCCATA